>DAISWT010000071.1:6800-10381 GCA_036826235.1 Acidobacteriota bacterium
CCCGACAGGAGGACCCCAACCAGGTTCTTGGAGTGCCCCCTCGCCGGCACGGGCGCCTCAGAGAAGGTGGCGGAAAAAGTAGAAGCCCGCCGCCACGACGCACGACAGGAGCGTCAGCCCCAGATAGACGGCGGCGCGCTCCGCCCGCCGGCGCAGGGCCTGTCCGAGGGCCACGACGAACAGGACGCCCGCGCTTGTGCCGAACAGCACCGTCATCAGGGTCAGGTAGACGACGTAGACGCGCATGCGATGGATCCCCTCACTGCGCCGCGGGCAGGGCGCCGTCCCGCTCCGCCCGGCCGTGGTTTCCGGCCTCGTAGACCACCCGGCGGTTGCCTCGGACGATCTCGCCGATGCGATAGTGCTTCTCCCCCAGCGTGTCGAGGTGCTTGACCACCTCGCTCTCCCGGTGCAGCGGCACGACCAGCACCATGCCGATCCCCATGTTGAAGGTGCGGAACATCTCGTCGTCGGCGATGCGCCCCGTGTCCTGCAGGTACCTGAACACCGGCGGCACCGGCCAGGTCCCGAGATCGATGCGCGCCGACAGCCCGCGCGGCAGGATGCGCGGAATGTTGTCGGTGAAGCCGCCGCCGGTGATGTGCGCCATCCCGTAGAGGGCGCCCGCCGGGATCAGACCGCGCAGCACCGGCAAGTAAGAGCGGTGCACCGCCAGGAGCTCCTCGCCTACCGAGCGATTGAGCTCGGGCACCCGCGACTCGGGCTTCAGCCCGCGGCGCTCGAACAGGATCTTGCGCGCCAGCGCGTAGCCGTTGGTGTGCAGGCCGGACGAGGCCAGGCCGATCAGCACGTCCCCCGAGGCGATGCGCGACCCGTCGATGACCAGCTCGCGCTCGACCAGGCCGACGATGAACCCCGCCAGGTCGTACTCGCCAGGCTTGTAGAAGTCCGGCATCTCGGCGGTCTCGCCCCCGATCAGGGCGCAGCCGGAATCTCGGCAGGCGCGCGCCAGACCGGCGACCACGTCGATGATGACGTCCGCATCCAGCTTCCCCATGGCGATGTAGTCGAGGAAGAACAGGGGAACCGCACCCTGCACCAGGATGTCGTTGATGCAGTGGTTGACCAGATCCATGCCGACCGTCTTGTGTTGCCCGGTCTGGAAGGCGATCTTGAGCTTGCTGCCGACGCCGTCGGTGCTGCTGACCAGCACCGGGTGGTGCAGCGGGCCGGTGGCGGTGAGGTCGAACAGGCCGCCGAACGACCCGATGTCGGTCAGGACGCCCTTCCGGAAGGTGCCGCGGGCGATCAGACGAAGACGCTGGATGGCGCGCATCTTCGCGTCGATGTCGACGCCGGCATCCTTGTAGGTCAGGCCGCGCGCCGCACCGTTCCTGCGCGCCGCAGGCGCGGGACGCGCGGCGCGCTCCCGTCCCCCACCCTTCACACTCCCTGGCATCGGTGCCGCTCCGTCGGCTCGCGCACATCGAGGCAAACGTGTGGTTTTGGGGGGCGGATTATATCGCAGGACAACCCGCCGCTGTCAACGCGGGACCAGCCGGGCCTTCAGCCGGCCGGGCAGCCTTGACATCGGCGGCCGCCGGCCGTGATGATCGGTCCCGCGGTGATCCGGCTCTCCGGCCGGAACGGAGGTTGCGCATGCGGCGTGTCCTGATGGCGCTCACCATTTCCATCCTGCTGCCCGTGGGCCCCGCCCTGGCCGGCATCGGCAAGCACAACGGTGAGATCGGGTTCGATTTCGGCTCCGGCCGGTTCGACAGGAACCTGACCGACTCCACCGGCGCGCGCTTCACCATACGGGGCGGCTATCATTTCACCGACTGGTTCCAGATCGAGGGCGAAAACGTGGGGATGGCGACTTCGGGGCCCTTGGGAAGCATCGACAGCGACGTGACGATCGGGGCGAGTTTCGTCAACGGCGTGTTCAACCTGTTCCATTCGAAGAGCGGGGTCGTGGTGCCCTACGTCCTGGGCGGGGTCGGCCTCGCCACGGTCCGGATCCATTTCGACGGGTTCGGCAACGACGACGACACCGGTGGCGCATCCCAGCTCGCCTTCGGCAGTCGTTTCTTCTTTGGCCGGTACAAGGGGGCCGCCGTGCGAGTGGAAGCCGACCTGATGCGGCACCGCACCACCGGCTTTGCGATCGCCGACCAGAGGTACCGCGAGAAGAGCTTCACGGCCGGCTTCACGTGGCGGATCGGGGCGCGCCGCTGAAGGGAGACCCTCCCCCGCCGGATCCGGCGATCAGACTTGCAGCACGATCCGGCCGGTCACGCCCCGGTCGTAGAGGATCTGGTGCGCCCTCGAGGCGTCGGCGAGCGGCATCAGCCTCGAGACCATGGGGCGGACCTTCTTCTCGCCGACCAGCCGGAACGACTCCGACAGCTCGGGCGTCGTGGTGGCGAACGAGCCGCGGATCTCGAGCTCCTTCAGGATCACCAGGCCCGGCATGAAGGACACCGGCCGGGTCTCCAGATTGCCGACCACGATGAGACGTCCGGCGGGTGCCAGCGAGCGCATCGCCTGATCGAACGTCAGGGCACCCGTGATCTCCAGGACCACGTCCACGCCGCGTCCGGACGTGAGTCGGCGTGCCTGCTCGGCGAACTTCAGGCTGGGCGCGACGATCACCTCATCCGCCCCCGCCTTCCTGAGGTCGTCCGCCTTCTGGGGCGACGAGGTCACGGCGAGCACTCGCGCGCCGATCAGGCGGCAGACCTGGATGGTGTGCAGCCCGACGCCGCCCGAGGCCCCCGTGATCAGCACCGTCTCGTCGAGCTGCACCCCGCCGCGCGCGCGCACGACGTGGAGGGCAGTGCCGATGGTGCAGGCGCAGATCGACGCCTGCTCGATCGCCAGCCCTTCCGGGACGCGGGCCAACCCCTGCTCCTCCGAGACCACGTAGTCGGCGTAGCCCCCCGGGATCTCCTCGCCGAAGAACACTCCTTCCTTGCACAGCGTGGTGCGGCCGCGCCGGCACAGATCGCAACGCCCGCAGTGCACCCGCTGAATGGTGGCGACGCGATCACCGGCGCGGAAGGCCTGCACGCCGGAACCGACGGCCTCGACCTCGCCCGCGATCTCGTGTCCCAGGATCGACGGCAGCCTGGTGCGCGGCAGGTTGCCGCTCCGGTTGATGATGTCGTGATAGCACACGCCGACCGCCCTCACGCGGATCAGCACGTCGCGTTCGCGCAGCGATGCCGGTTGCGGCGCCGGGACCTCCTCGACCCGCAGCGTCTCCGGACCTCCGAATTCCCGCATCACCACGGCCCGCATCGTCGGCGTTTTCATCGAGTCTCTCCCCTCCTGTGCCCTCGGCCGCGGCCGGCCGCGCCGGCAGCCGCCCCTGGGTGATGCGGCGGCTCAGATCATCCTGTGACGGATCCCGGCGGGATCCAGGGCGCGGAGCGCTGCCGCTTCCGCGCGTGTCGGTGCGGCCGACGCTTCGCCGGCGGCATCGAGGGCGAACCCGGTCGCCGACTGCAGCTGTTCGACGGAGACGCCGGCCGCCCGCGATACCGGCCGCAGCCGACCGCCCTCCAGGCGGAACAGGGCCTTGTCGGTGATCACGCTCGTCACCTGGTTGCGCGACG
>DAISWT010000072.1:0-10339 GCA_036826235.1 Acidobacteriota bacterium
CGCCAAGGAGTTCCTGACCGCCGCCTTGCAGGTCTCCCCGGGCATCGGCAAAGGGATCGGCCCGGTCAACCACTTCCACGCCTTCCACAAAGGGTGACGAGCCGGGACACACCGCGTCGCGGGCGAGCGGGGGCTTGACTCCGGGTCCGGCGGGGCTAAGATCCCCCTTCGAACGCCGAATCCTCCCTTCGGGGGGAACGGGGGAACCAGGATTTCGGGGCGAAGCGCGCCAGCGCCGGGGACCTTCACCCTCGAGCCCGTCAGCTAACCTCGCAGGCGAGGTGAGGGACGCGCCGTGGCCGCGCGCCCCCGAACCCGGAGCGCTCGATGGCGCGTGAGAAAAGTCTTCCCCTGGATCCGCTCGAACAGCCCGATCGGCTCACCCGTCTCTGGCGCAGGCTGTTCGGGGCGCCGCGCGACGTCCAGGATCCGGGGATCTTCCACAAGATCTCCCTGATCGCCTTTCTGGCGTGGGTCGGGCTCGGGGCGGACGGTCTGTCCTCATCCGCGTACGGCCCGGCCGAGGCGTTCAAGAACCTGGTCGCGAGGAACCCGCTCACCGGCCGGATGGAAGGCCAGTGGTATCTGGCGATCTTCCTGGCCCTGGCGACTGCCACGACCGTCTTCGTGATCTCCTATGCCTACAGCCGGGTCATCGAGCAGTTCCCTCACGGCGGCGGCGGGTATGTGGTCGCCACCAAATTGCTGGGGCGGCAGGCCGGCGTGGTGTCGGGCTGCGCCCTGCTGGTCGACTACATCCTCACCATCACCGTGTCGGTGGCCGCCGGCGGCGACGCTCTCTTCGATCTCCTCCCGGGTGCGCTGCGCACCAACCTGGACCTGAAGTTGCTGTGCGAGGTGACGGTCCTGGGCGCGCTCCTGGTCATGAACCTGCGAGGAGTGAAGGAGTCCGTCGAGGCGGTGGCCCCGATCTTCCTGGTCTTCGTGATCACCCACCTGTTCCTGATCGTCGTGGGGATCGGGACTCATGCCGTGAGAGTCCCCGAGGTGACGCAGCAGGTCACCACCGGTCTTCAGGAAGGATGGCACACGTTCGGACGGTGGGGCCTGTTCGTGATCTTCCTGCGCGCCTTCGCGCTCGGCGGCGGCACCTTCACCGGGATCGAGGCGGTGTCGAACGGCATCACCATCATGCGCGAGCCCAAGGTGCAGACCGGCAAGAGAACCATGATGTACATGGCGGCCTCCCTCGCCTTCACGGCGAGCGGGATTCTCGTCTGTTTCCTCCTGTTCGACGTCCAGACCTTCTTCGGCCTGCCGGGCGGAGAGCAGGCCGGCATGACGCTCAACGGGGTGCTCGCCGAGCGCTTCGCCGGCGGATGGCACCTCGGCAGCTTTCCCCTGGGATCGGTGTTCGTCAAGCTGACCATGGTTTCCGAGGCGGCCCTGCTGTTCGTCGCGGCCCAGACCGGTTTCGTCGACGGCCCGCGGGTGATGTCCAACATGGCGATCGACTCCTGGCTGCCGCACCGCTTCGCCTCGCTGTCCGACCGGCTGACCACCAAGGATGGCGTGATCCTGATGGGCTGCGCCGCCACCGCCCTGCTGCTGCTCACCCGCGGACGCGTCGACACGCTGGTGATCATGTACTCGATCAATGTGTTCGCCACCTTCTCGCTCACCGAGATGGGGATGTGCCGCTTCTGGATCAGGAGCCGCGGAAAGCATCAGGACTGGGTCCGGCACATCTCGGTCCACGTCGTCGGGCTGATCCTGTGCCTGACGATCCTGACGATTACCGTGGTCGAGAAGTTCGAGCAGGGGGCGTGGAAGACGCTCCTGATCACCTGTCTGCTGGTAGGCGCCTGCACCTGGGTGCGCGGGCACTACCGCACGGTGGAGCTGCGCGTGCGCGAGCTCGATCGGCATCTGCTCGATCTGGAACCCGTCCGCCGGCGGGGGGGCGAGCCCGATCCGCGCAAGCCCACGGCCGTCCTGTTGGTGCGTGACTACGGGGGAATGGGCATGCACCTGCTGCTGTCGCTGCAGAGGATGTTTCCCGGGTACTACCGGAACGTCATCTTCGTGTCCGTGGCGGTGATCGATTCCGGTCATTTCAAGGGCAAGGAGGAGATCAGCGCGCTCCGAACCCAGGTGGAGGAATCGCTCGCGAAGTTCGTCGATCTGGCGCGGCGGCAGGGACTCAACGCGGGCTCCGCCACCATGGTGACGACCGACCCGGTCGATGGTCTCTACCGGGTCTGCGTCGACCTGGCGAAAAAGTATCCCCGCGTCATGTTCTTCGGTGGCAAGCTGATCTGGAAGCGCGAGAGCTGGTGGCAGCGGATCCTGCACAACGAGACCGCGTACCAGGTGCAGCGTCGTCTGCAGTGGAAGGGGCTGCCGATGACCGTCCTGCCGCTGCGCACCGGCGAGGACGCGCCGTCGCTCGCGGCCCTCGCCAAGACTCCAGAGCCCGGCACCCGGGGGTGACCGCAGTGACCAATCCCCGTGTCATCCTGCACGTCGACATGGACGCGTTCTACGCGGCGATCGAGGCGCGCGACAACCCGGAGCTGGCCGGAAAGCCGCTGATCATCGGGCACAGGGGGCCGCGGGGGGTCGTGTCGACCTGCTCGTACGAGGCGCGGCCGTTCGGCGTGCGGTCGGCGATGCCGTCGGTGGTCGCCATGCGGCTCTGCCCGCAGGCGATCTGGCTGCCGGGACGGATGGGGCTGTACGTGGACGTGTCACGGCAGATCCGCCGGCTGCTCGCGGACTTCACGCCGCTGGTGGAGCCGCTGTCGATCGACGAGGCCTTTCTCGACCTGACCGGCGTCGTCGCGGACCTGCGGGGCGGCGCCGAGGCGGCGCGGCGCCTCAAGGAGACCATCCGCGCCGACCAGCGGCTGACCGCGTCGGTCGGCGTCGCGCCGACGAAGTTCCTGGCGAAGGTCGCGTCGGACCTCGAGAAACCGGACGGGCTCGTCGTCCTCCCCCTCGAGGATGTCCCGCGGCGTCTCTGGCCCCTGCCGGTAGAACGACTCTGGGGGGTGGGGCCGAAGACCGCGACGCGCCTGCACGCGCTTGGGCTGCGCGCCATCGGAGACCTGGTGGACGCCGGCGCGGAGGGGCTCGACGGCGCCCTGGGCCAGGAAGCGGCGCAGCACCTCCTGTCCCTGGCGCGCGGCGAGGACCCGCGCCCCGTTGTCCCCGAGCGCGAATCGAAATCGATCTCCGAGGAGCGCACCTTCACGCTCGATCTGCGCGATCGGGATCGCATCGAGGCCGAGCTCCTGGACAGGTCGGAGGGCGTGGCGCGCGCGCTGCGCCGCGAAGGGCTCGCCGCGCGCACCGTCCAGATCAAGGTCCGCACCGGCGATTTCGTGACCTGGACGCGGGCCCTCACTCTGCCGGCGCCCGCCTCCCTGACGGAGGAGATCTACGCGGCGGCGCGCGATCTGTTCGGCTCGCGCGTCCGCCTCGGCGGCAAGGGCGTGCGCCTGCTCGGCGTCGGCGCCACCAACCTGGTGCCGCGAGGCGCCGGTCAGCTCGATCTGTTCACCGACCCGGTCCTCGAGCGCTCCGCCCGCGCCGCCCGCGCCAGCGACGCGCTGGCCGAGCGCTACGGCCGGGACGTGGTCACCCGGGCGCGCCTGATCAAGGCCCCGGACGGGAAGGGCGCGCGCCCCGCCGTTGACAGCAACCGCCGCTCGCGGTAAGTCCCGGCCGGCCCGTTGAGCATCAGCTTCGATCCGACACGAGCCGAGGTGCGCGATGAAGCGAACCCTTTCCCTTCGGACCTCCCCGACGCGCTGGTGGCGACCGCGACGCCCGGGACGCTCAGCGACCCCGCGCGCGGATCTTCGCCATGATCTTCGCTGAAAGTTGCGCGGGCAGCTCGAACGACTTGCAGCCGCTGACCATCTTGATGGTGGCGCTGGTGGTGTCGAGCACGACCACGCAGTCCGGGCACCCGCCGAGGTGGGCCTCCAGCTCGCGGCGCACGTCCGCCGCCGCCCGATCGTCCAGGTAATCGTTCAGGTGATCGAGCAGCTCCTCGCAGCTAAACATCGCGGCCCTCCCCTCTGCGGCGCCGCCCGAGGTGCGGCGCCAGCGCCTCACGCAGCATCAGCCGGCCGCGCAGCAGGCGCGTCTTCAGCGTCGCCTCGTTGAGCCCCAGGGCCGTCGCCGCCTCTTCCGTCGAGAGCTGCTCCAGATCGCGCAGCATCACCGCGACGCGGTACTTGGCCGGCAGCTTCATGATCTCCTTCTCCACGAGCTCGCGCACCTGCGCGTCCGCCACCAGTTGCTCCGGGTTCTTCTGCCAGGGGCGGTGGTTGCGCGGCAGGAAGCTCTCCTCGTGCTCGGCGAGCCAGTCATCGAGGCTCTCCCGGCGCCTGGTCCTGCGACGGCGCAGGATCTCCAGCCCCTCGTTGGCGGCGATGCGCGTCAGCCACGAGGAGAATTTGGAGGCGCCCTCGAACTCCCGGACGTGCTGATAGGCCTTCAGGAAGGTGTTCTGCACCCCGTCCTCGGCGTCGGCGTGGTTGCCCGTGATGCCGAGCAGCACGCGATACACCCGCCGGGCGTGCCGCACCACCAGCGCCTCGAACGCCTCGATGTCGCCCGACTGCGCCCGCGCCACCAGCTCGGCGTCGTCGTCACGGCGGAGTGCCGCCTCCGCTGGTACCGGGGCGGCTTCCGTTGGGGGAAATTCCATTGGGGGTCCCTTGGGGGGCTCCTCGCGCTGACTGCTTGTCCTTTGTACCTTTAGACGACCCGGCACACCGGGCGGTTTCACTCGGGCCCGACCTTTTTCCGCGCCGCCGGGCCCTCTCGCCGCAGGCGCGCGGGGTGTCTCAGTGTATCCTCGAATTCCTCCCGGTCAACCGCGCAGGGCTATCGTGAGAAGCGGCTCAGTCCTCCCTGAACTGCACGCGGGCGTGGATCGCATCGCCGATGCAGCGGCCGGACGCCAGACCGTCGTTGTTGTCGAACCGGTAGTGGATCCCGCCGTAGAGCCGGGAGATCGCCGCCTCGTCCGCGGCCTCCTCGATTGAGCCGAAGCGGCGCGGGGTCTGCGGCGGCACCAGTCCATGATCCGTGTGGGTCGTGTCGGTGAACGTCAGGACGCCGAACTGGTCGGTGAGAACGGTGGAGGCGGCCCCCGACTGGGTCGAGTGACCGGAGTGGTACGACGGGAACGCGGGCGTCGCGATATAGGACGACCAGGCCGGATCGATGTTGGCCTGGATGTAGGTCACCGGTCGCTCCAGGTTGAATGCGTACTTCGTGTTCCAGCATTCGATGAACGCGTCGTGGACGGCGATCCCGACCCGCGCGAACGCCTCGGCCGAGGCCATGAGCGACAGGCCGTTGTTGCGGGAGATCTGGCCGACGATGGCGATCCAGTGACCGGGAGGAGTGCCGGTCGCCCCGGCGCCGTCGGCCCAGTAATCGGCGATCGTCTTCTGCTCGACCGAGAGGTTGACCCCGGTGTTGTAGACCTCGAGTGCGGCCGTGTAGAACCCGGACGAGGGATCCGTGGAGAAGGCGGGATTCCCGAGCGCGGCGCACTCGGCGCCCGACGCAAGCACCATCGGTCGGATCTGTCCCCAGCAGGGCTGTAACGGGTTCGGGCTGAATGCTGGCGGCGTCGGCACCCACGCACCCGCCACCGGAGCCGGGACGTACGGGCAGTTGTTGTTCGCGGCGGAGCCATCGGTCGCGGCCCAGCCGAGCACGGCGTCGCCCACATCCTGCCCCAGCAGGACCGATTGAAGCTGGATGGGGCCGGGGACGATCGTCTGGAAGCTCGAGGCGAATCCCCGCTCTCGGGCGTTGATCAGATCGAGGGAGGCCTGGGACGCGGCCGGGTAGAGGCTGCGGACAACCCTCGCCAGGGCGCTGTTCGCCACCGTCGGCCAGTGATATTTCTTCCCGGGCCTCGGCCCCGGCAGCGACACCAGGCCGTTGAGCTGGCCGGCCAGCGAACGGTTGCCCAGGGAGCCGCCGACGATCGATTCATAGAGCGCGACGCCGGCGAGCCCATAGATCCGCGCGGCCGGTGGCGGAGGCGTCTTCTCCGCCTTGACCACATCGTAAAGCGTATCGAACCAGGCCGAGGCGACATCGGAGGGGTAGGCGTCGGCCGGCTTCTTGCTCTGGTCCAGCCCCGCCCGGGCGGCGGACGTGACGATCAGGGATGCCGCCAAGGCATACAAACCGGCGCGTCGTGTCATGTTGATCTCCTCGAAACGAAGAGTCGAAACGGGCCCGGGTCCGCACGGGATGCCTGGATCCGGCCGCTGCCTCTCGAACCGCGGTTGAGATGGGACTCCCGGGGAGTATACGAGCAACCGCCACAAAGGCAACATGGAAACCGACCGTGACGTGCGAGTGGCTGGCGTCGAGTCCTAACCCGCTCTCATCAGCCTCGGCCCGAAGCCGGCGACGCCCTGGGCGCGGGCGCGACGACCCTGAACGTCTCTTCGCGCTCCGCGACCGCGCGGGTGCGATTGTCGGTCACCCGGACCCGCAGGCGGCAGGACGCCTCGGGCCAACCCAGCAGCGGCAACGAGTATGCGAACGACTCGATCCTCTGACGACGCAGGACGACCGGCCTCCCGGCCGGGCGCGGCCCGTCGTCGCCGTCGACCAGGAACTCGTATTGCACGTCGAGGTCCGGGGTCGCGCCTCCCTTGTGCTCGGCGTTGTAAACCTCGAACGCGACGGCGATCGTCTCACCGTCCCGGAAGACCGCGTCCGGGTCCGGGACGAGCGCCGTGCCGCCGGGCGCCCCTGTTCTGCGACCCAGGACGAGGGAGCTGAGCGCCAGGCCCCGGCCGAAGTCGGGCGCCACGATCGTCTCGGTGCGCGTGACGCCGCGGTGACGACGCTTTTCGAGGAAGCTGAAGACCGCCTCGTACCTCCCCGGTTCGATGGCGAGCTCTCCCTGGAAGAACAATTGCGCGTCAGGCGTCCCCGGCGCCGCGGCCACCGGACGCATCGCCGTCGTGAAACCTCCCGCCGGCTTGCCCGATGTCGCGTCGGCCAGCGTGACTGACAGCGTCATGTCGGGCGCTGGGGCGTCGTCGCCTTCGCTCTCGAACTGATCCGCCGGCGCCGCGAGCGTCATCACGACCCGCGTCGAGCTCTTCCCGGTCTTGTAGAAGTCGCAGCGCAGGCGGCAGTCGAGAGGCGCGCCGGCTGGCGCCGGCGCGGTGGCCACAGCGGCGCTCCCGATCAACGAGGAGCACGCCGCGACGACCAGCGCCACCATCGGGGCACCGAGTCGGCTCATGGTCCTCCGCCACCGCATTCCGGGAATCTACGGCTCGAGGATGAGCAGCGCGAACGTTCCCGGGACGATGCTGGGCCGAGGATGAGGATGATCCGGGGTGGGCGCCGGCGGCGGCCCCAGTTCCGCCGTGACGGTGAACACTCGGTGCGACTTCTCGTCGAGCGCCATGGTGCGGGCGCCTTTGCGCGTGGCGACGTTTGCCAGGACGCGGAACTGCGCGGGCGTGTCTTCGTGCACGACCGTCAGCGTCCCATCGCCATTCGAGGCGAACGCGAGCTGAGTGCCGGGATCAAAACCGCAGCCGTCGACGCCCTCGCCGATCGGCACCGTGGTCACGAGCTTGCCGGCGGGAACGTCGGAGATCGCCATCACCTTGTTCCGGCAACCGCTGAACAGCCGGTGGTGGGCGCGATCGATGGCGAGGCCGGTCGGCGACTCGCAGGGCGCGATCGGCCACTGACGGACGATCTTCATGGCGGCCGCGTCGATCTCCGCCACCGCGCCCCTGTCCTCGAGATTGACGTACAGCTTGCCGTCACCGGCCGAGACGGCGAACTCGGGTGTCGCGCCGAGATCGATCGCACCGACCTTCTTGCCCGAGGCGGCGTCGATCACCGTCGAGTTCCGCGAGTCTCCATTGAAGGTGAACACACGCTTCGCGACCGGGTCGTACAGGACGGCGTCGGCGTCCGGCGCCGCCGTGATCTTCCCGAGCACCTTGAGCGTCTTGAGGTCGAACATGGTCACCGTGCCGTCGCGACCCGAGGTCGCGAAACCGTGACCCTCCGCCTCGGCGAGCGCGACGCCGTGCGCCCCATCCAGACCCGGGATCTCCGCCAGCACCTCCCCCTTGTCGGGGTCGACGACCATCACACGCGTCTCCCGCGCGATGAACAGGCGATGGCCGGCGGCATCGAAGACGACGTAATCCCACCGCCCGTCCCCGCCGAGCGTGATGCTCTTCGCGACGTGATAGGACTGCGCCATGGCAGGCAGAACGCCGGCGCACAGGACGAGAGCCGCACCTGAGAGCCTGCGAAACGGAAGTTTCATGGATCCCCCTAATGGGATTCGCTCGCCGTCGGCTGCGACAGGAGCGCGCCCGGAGCGGGCCGGTTCGTCCTGCGCCCCAGCAGGTCGACCACGGCCTGGTACAGCCGCGAGCGTACCTGGTGCCGCTCGTTGGCGCGGGTCATGTAGCGGATGAGCACGTCGAAACCGGCGCCGACCGGCCGGATGCAGACGGCGGGCTCGGCGGAAAATCCCTTCAGCTCCTTCGATTGCGCCACGCGGCGCCATTCCTGCTCGGCGAGCCGCGCGTTCGCCCGGGTCTCGGTCGAGACCACGGCCGAGATGGCCTCGACCATCGGACGCGGGTCCTCGCTCGATGAGAGATGGATTTGCAGCTCGTCCCAGAGCCACTGGCCCGACGTGGAGAAGTTGAAGTAGTGCCCCTCGGTCGCGAAGCTGTTGGGGAAGGTGACGCGCCGCCCGGTGGGATGCCCCGACTCGGCCCAGTTGCCGGTCTCCAGAAGGACCGTGTGGAAGGGCCCGAGATCGACGACCTCGCCGCTGACGCCGTTGATCTCGACCCAGTCGCCGAGGCGGATGCCGTTCTTGCCCATCAGCACGAACCACCCGATGAAGCCCACGATGAAGTCCTTCAGCGCCACGGTGAGGCCGGCCCCGGCGAAGCCGAGGAATGTCGCGAGCTGCCCGGGCGGCCCGATGACCACCAGGAACACGAGCAGCACCCCGGCGACGCGCAGACTCACCCGGGTCAGCGTGCGCAGCTGCTCGATCCGCCGGCGCTCGAGCGCGAGCCTGCCGACGCCGCGTTCCAGCCACGTGTCGGAGAACAGACCGACCAGCGCGATCAGAAAAACCGCCAGGATGCCGATCAGCCCGCCGTGAATCGCGGCGCGCTGGCGCGTCGCGAGGACGGCGCTCCAGCGGGCGTAGACCTGGGCGAGCTCCCTCTGATCGCCGATCCGCTTGTCGAACGAGGAGAGGGCCTTCCGGTCGGACGAGAGACGCTTCGTCGTCGCGATCAGCGACGCCGACTCGCCTTTGGCGCCCCCGGAGACCGCGCCCGGACGCGCGACGATGAGCGCCTCCAGAGACTCATGCCGCCGGGTCAGCAGGTCCGCGTCCGCCTCCGCGTCCTGCCGGGCACGCGACAGATCCCGCCGCTGACGGCGCAGGGCGAGCCACTGACGCGCCTGGCGCACCAGCCCGCGCTCGCTCAGCTGGCCGCCGTTCGCGGCCGCGGCCGGCGCTCCGGCGGTTCCGTGCGCCGCCGCCTCGTGCTCCTGGACGAGCCGCTGGATGCGGTCCTGAGGGGCGCCACCCGCCCGGCTCAAGTCCTCGCGGGCGTCGTCCACCTCGTCCTGATCGAGCTCGACCTGCGCATTCGCCAGCTCGAGGTCGCTCTCGAGGGTCTCCTTGGCGCTTCCGGCGGCCCGGGCCGCTTCACCGGTGAGCCGCGCGACGCGGATCTGATCCTCCTGCAGCGATTTCTGCGCTTTCTGCAGGCGGGCCTGGATGTTGCGCCCCTCCGTGCTCAAGACCGGCGGATGCTCCGCCGCCTGGCGCAGCGCCTCGGCGAACGCGACATCCACCTCGTGGTCGGCGATCCGCATCGCCTCCTGCGCCAGGCGCTGCTCGTCCGGTGTCGTCGCCAGAGCGGCAAGTCGCTGGGCGGTCTTCAGCGGAGACTGGTCCACGAGGGATTCCCCGCCCGTCGATCCGCCGGTGGCCGGTCCCTGCGTCGCCGGGAGGCCCGCGTCCCCGCTGGTGGACAGCACACCGATGATCGTCGCGCCGAGGAGCGCGAGCAGGGCCACCATCCCGAGGCGCTTCGTGTGTCTCATGCGACGCTATGGTAGCCCGGCAGCCGCCGCTCCGCCCAGCGGAATCGGCTGGCCGCGCGCGAGCCGGCTCATTCGAGCCCGGCCAGGAGCCAGATCGCGGCGCCCTGCGGCCGGAACCGGTCGAACAGGACCCACCTCCCGTCGGGCGACCAGACGGGATAGTCGATGCGCACCTCCGGATCCTCGAAGGCAAAGACCC
>DAISWT010000073.1:0-10240 GCA_036826235.1 Acidobacteriota bacterium
GAACAGCCACGAGGCGTTGTACGCGATCACCGCATCCTTGAGAAACAGCTTGAGCAGCAGGCGGTACGGCTGGAGTACCCCCGGCCCGCTTTTGTTCTGCAGCCATGCGCGGCACTGATTGACCCAGCCGAGCATGAGCGGCGCGAGGAACACCGCGAGCAGCGTCTGCAACAGTTGCGAGGCGTAATAGCCGGGGTTCATGTCTGCGCACTCACTGGATCAGCAACAGCAGAACAAGCAGGACCAGGAGCAGCCGCAGAAGCAGCCTCCGCAACACGGAGAAGGTGGCGGCAAGTCGCCCCTCCAGAAGCGTCCCGGGGAAATGAGCGAGGAAGAGGCCCGGCAGGTCCTGCAGGCTCTGGCGCAGGATGAAAAGGAAGGGATCAAGAAGCACGCGCGGGCGGCGGCCGGCGATCGGCGGCCCCCGGAGGAGGACTGGTGAGAAGGACGAGCAAGCTCTACCGGGGCCGGCCGGCGGGGCGGGTCGTCCTCCTGTCGTTTGCCGTCCTGACGGTCGCCGCCCTGGGGGGCGTCGTCCCGGCGCGCGCCCAGGATGCCAGCGTGCGTGCGCAGGTGGACCGGTCGCGCATCGACGAAGGGGGACAGGTCGTGCTCACCGTCGAGATCTCGGCCGGGAACCTTGGTGACGTTGCTCCACCCGACGTCTCCGGTATCGTGGACTTCGACATCGTCGGTGGCCCGATGACCTCCTCGCGATTCCAGTGGGTCAACGGCAGGACATCGGCCACCAAGTCGTTCGCGTACGTGCTGCGTCCGCGGAAGACCGGCACCCTGGCGATCCCTCCGCTCGGCCTCCTGGTTGGCGGCAAGACCTACCGAACCGGGTCGGTCGACGTCGAGGTGTACCCCGGGGGCGGGACCGCGGTTGGCCCCCGCGGCGGCTCGCCGAGGCTGGGTCAGCGCGGCGATCCGGGACAGATGGGCGGTCCGGGACAGATGGGCGGCCCCGGACAGATGGGCGGCCCCGGACAGATGGGCGGCCAACAGCGGGCCCAGCCGCCGCCCGGCGCGGTGCCCCAGGTGACTGTCGTCGCGGACGTCGACAGTCGAACGGCCTACATCGGGCAGCAGGTGACCCTGCGGGTCGTCCTCGATACCCAGACCGAAATCCTGAACCTGGGGATGAAGGACACACCGACATTCCCGGGTTTCTGGGCGGAGGAGATCAAGCTGCCCGAGAACCTCGAGATGAGACGGGTGCAGCGGGGTACGGACGTCTACAATGAGTACACCCTGATGAAAAGAGCCCTGTTCCCGACGGGCAGCGGCGCGCTCACCATCCCGGGCATGACCTACCAGATCCAGGTGCGTCGGCGCAGCCAGGACCCGATCGAGTCGTTCTTTTTCACCCCGACCGAGACGATCACGCGCCGCACCGAACCTATCACCATCCACGTCCAGCCGCTCCCGGCCGCGTCACGCCCCCCCGACTTCTCGGGGGCCGTGGGCAACTTCTCGCTGAACGTGAGCGCCGACCGCAGGGAGACGCGCGTCAACGACGCGATCGGGGTCAAGGTCAAGGTCACGGGAGAGGGGAACCTGAGCGCCGTGAGCTCGCCGCCGCTCACCGAGCTGAGCGACTTCAAGCGGTATGCTCCCAAGGTCAGCTCGTCGTCCACGCTGGTCGGGGACCGGCTGCGTGGCGAGAAGTCCTGGGATTACGTCCTGATCCCTCTCGCCCCGGGCAGCCAGACGATACCCCCCGTCAATTTCTCGTTCTTTGATCCGAGAGCGGCTGTGTACCGCACGGTGTCGAGCGCGGCAATCCCGATCCAGGTCGCCCGCGGGGCGGACGGGAGCGCCGGGACGGGCGGCGCCATCGTGACCCAGAGCGACGTGCGGCAGCTGCGCAAAGACATCCACTTCATCAAACAGGCCCCGGACGGTCTCGCGGACCGGTCCCGTCTGTTCTATAGGGCGCCGCTGTTTACCGTGTTGTTGCTCCTGCCCGTGGTGGGGGACCTGGGTCTCTTCATATTCACGCGGAGGCGCGAGGCGCGGCAGGCCAACGCGCGGCGGCGGCGGGAGCGACGGGCGCGCTCCCAGGCCCGCAGGCGCCTCAAGGAAGCGCGCCGCCGCATGAGCCCGTCCACCTCCAGAGCCTTCTACGCCGAGGTGGCCCGCGCCCTCACCGAGTACGTCGCCGCCAAGTTCGACACTTCGGCAGCCGGCCTCACGCACGATCGCATCGAGGAGCTCCTATCCTCCCGGGGAGCGTCGGACGAGGTCCGGCGGGAGTTCCACCGCTGTCTGGAAGCGTGTGATTACGCGCGCTTCGCCCCGACCTCCTCGGGCGACGAGCAGATGCGGCGGACGCTGCTCGCCGCCGAAGAGATTCTCGTCCGTCTCGAGCGGTCCTTGACCTCATGACGCTGCTCCGGTGCGGCGCGCTCGCGGCCCTGGCGCTGCTGGGCTCGGCCGCGGCCGCGATCCCGGCCGCCGCCTCGACGTCCAGGGAGCTGTTCGAGGCGGGCAACAACGCTTACGAGCAGGGGAGGTTCGACGAGGCGGCTTCCGCCTACGAAAAGATACTGGGGTACGGCGTCGCCGACCCGCGCGTGTTGTACAACCTTGCGAACTCCTACTTCAAGCAGGGCAAGCTGGGCGCGGCGATTCTCCATTACGAGCGCGCCCTGCGGCTCGATCCGTCGGATCGGGACGCGCGCGACAACCTGGAGTTCGCCCGCGGGATGATCCGGGATCGGGTCACGGAGTCGGAGGTCCCGTATCCGGTGAAAGTGGTGCAGGACGTTCTCGACGGATTGTCCGCGAACCTCGTCGGCGCCGTCTTCCTGCTGCTCTATTGCGCCGCGGGCGGTCTCGTCGGCGCACTGCTCCTGTTCCGCGGGCACGCCGGACGGCGGGCCCTCGGTTACGGCGCCGCCGCCGCCGGTCTCCTGGCGCTGGTCGCCGGGGGGGCGCTCGCCTACAAGATCGAGCAGGTTACCGCCGCGCGCGCCATCGTCATGGAGGAGAAGGTGGACGTCCTGAGCGGGCCGGCCGCGGACAACACGGTCCTGTTCACGGTGCACGAGGGCACGCGGCTCGAGGTGCGCAACCGGCGCGACGGCTGGTACCAGGTGAGTCTGCCGAACGCCATGAGCGGATGGGTCCCTTCCGGAGCGGTGGAGCAGGTGTGATCGGCGTGTACGTGCACGTCCCCTACTGCACGGTGCGCTGCTCCTACTGTGACTTCTACCTGGTCGCTGGGCGCGGGCGCGATCCCGGGGCTTACGTCGACGCGCTGTGCAATGAGATCAACGCGGTGGAGGCGCCGCTCCTGGGCCGGCCGACCGATACGGTGCACTTCGGCGGAGGCACCCCGTCGCTGCTGCAACCGGCGCAGGTGGGGCGCGTCCTCGACGGGATCCGAGCGGTCTTCGCGATCCCCTCGGGCGCCGAGATCGCGCTGGAGGCCAATCCCGAGGACGTCGACTCCGCCCGCCTCCGGGGCTGGGTCGCCGCCGGGGTGAACCGGCTGTCGGTCGGCGTGCAGTCGCTCGACGACGACCTGCTCAGGGTGATGCGTCGCCCGCACACGGCGATCGAGGCGGTGGACGCGATCGCGACGGCGCGGCGAGCGGGCGTCTCGAGTCTCGGGGCCGACTTGATTCTGGGGCTGCCGGGCCAGACGCGCGCCCGGACGATGAACGGCATCGCGCGTGTGGTGGATCTCGGCGTGGATCACGTGTCCCTCTATCTTCTCGAGGTGCACTCCAGGACCCGGTTGGGGAGGGACGTGGCGCTCGGGCGGCGCCTCCCGATGGACGAAGAGACCGCCTCGGCGCTTTATGAAGAGGCGGCCGACCTGCTCGAAGGCCGCGGCTTCGAGCATTACGAGATCTCCAATTTCGCCCGTCCCGGACACCGCAGCCAGCACAACTCGAAATACTGGACCGACCAGGAGTATCTGGGTTTCGGACCCTCGGCGCACTCCTACGTCTCCGGACGGCGCTGGTCGAACGCCCCTCGGCTCGACGACTACCTGGCGCGCGGCGGGGTTGGAACCGACCGCATCGACGACGACCCGTCCCGATCCGCGAGGGCCGCCGAGGCCCTGTTCGCGGGTCTCCGCCTGACCGAGGGTGTCGACCTCGCGGTCCTGCGCGGCAGGTATGGCGCCGATTTTTCATCCCCTCCGCCCGAGGCGGTCGCCGATCTGGTGGGGGCCGGTCTGCTGGAAGGCGACCACGAACACCTGCGTCTAACGCGACGCGGGCGACTTCTGTCCAACGAGGTCTTAGAGAGACTCGTCCCCTAGTTCACGTAGCCCAGCGACCGGAGCCTCTGCAGCTGCTCCGGATCGATGTCACCCGCCGGCGCCGGGCTGCCCGTTCCGTAATCGACGAAGCGCTGCAGCTCGCCGAGCAGCCGCCGGCGAACCTCCGTGGCGGCGCCCCGTCCGTCGATGATGTGCATCTCGGCCGGATCATCGCGCAGGTCGTAAAGCTCCACGATGTCGCCGCCCGGCCTGGGAACATGAATCAGTTTGTAGCGGCCGTCGAAGGCGGAAGACCACTTGCCGGCAGGGCCGGGTATGTAGAAGCGAGGGTTTTCCGGGTGGATCAGCTGGTAGTCGCTCTCGGCGAACACCGTGCGGCGTCCCGGAGCTGCCCCGACCGCCGCCCGCCCGGCGGCACCGGTGATCGGCGCGGCGAGGAAGAGGGGCCGCCCGTCGGCTCCCTGCAGGCGATTGATGCCGAGGAGGGAGACGATGGTCGGCGCGATGTCGACGTTTTCCGCCAACGCGTCGATGCGCGTCCCCGGCTGGATGCGTCCCGGAAAGCTGACGACGAGCGGGATGTGCAGGGTTTCCTGGTACAGGTACTCACCGTGGGCGAAGTAATAGCCATGCTCTCCGAGGCTCTCGCCGTGGTCCGCCGTGAACACGACCAGCGGTGGGGTCGCACCCGGACGCGCCAGGAAATCGAACAGGGCGCCGAGGGCGGCGTCCACCTGGGCGATCTCGCCGTCGTACAGAGCGGCGACGTGCTCCACCTGGCGCTGCGGCAGCCGGTTCTCGAAGATCACCTGACCCTTGGTCAGGCGCCCGGCGTCGAGATCCTCGTAGAGGCTGAACGGCCCGGTGAAACCCGGGTCGAAGAGGCGGTCGTACGGAGCGGCCGGGCGGTAGGTCCAGTGCGGATCGAGATAATGCACCCAGAGGAAGAAGGGCCGGCCGCGCGGGCGCAACTTCAGCCACTCCAGGGCGGAGGCGGTGATCTGTCCGGCGGAATCCCCGTCCCAGCGCGCCTGCGGGTTGTCGTAGAGGTCGAAGCCCTGCTCGAAGCCCTGCCCCGGCTTCAGGAAGAGGTTGGACACGATGGCTCCGGTGTCGTATCCCTCCTGCTTGAAGATCTCGGCCAGCGTCAGGTTCGCCGGAGAGAGGGACGAGAACAGACCGCGTGCTCCATGCGACTTCGGGTACCGTCCGGTCACGATCGAGGCCACCGCCTGCGTCGTGCGCGGCAGCGTGGTGAAGGCGCGCTCGAACAGCGCCCCATCCGCCGCCAGTCGATCGATGTGCGGGGAGGTGCGGCGCGCGTAGCCGTAGCAGCCCAGGCGATCGGCGCGCAGAGTGTCGACCGTGATCAGCACGACGTTCGGCCGGAGGGCGCGAGGACCGCAGGCGGCGAGAAGCAGGGTGGTCGGGAGCAGGAGACCGAGGGCCTTCATCCCCCGGGATTATAGCGCCGGGCCCGATTGGACTCGTGTCGGTTGGTCGTAGGCGTAGCGGCCTCCAGCGCCCGACAAAATAAAGAGCACCGGCCCCTGGGCCGGTGCTCGCACCGCCGACCGCTTCAGGTCAGGAGGGGTCGCCCGTGCCCTGCACCTTGATCTTCTTAGGCCTGGCCTCCTCGGCCTTCGGCAGGACCACTTCCAGGACGCCGTCCTTGTACGTTGCCTTGATCCGTTCGGCGTTGATTCTGGTAGGAAGGACGAAGCTCCGCGAGAAAGACCCGTAGAAACGCTCGAGCCTGTCGGCGTTCTCGGCTTCGATCTTCCTCTCCTGTTTCTTCTCGCCGCGCAGCGTGAGCGTGCCGTTCTCGACGCTCACGTCGATGTCATCACGGCTGACGCCCGGAATCTCCGCCCGCAGGACGACCCGATCGCCCTCCTCCTCAATGTCCACCGGAGGGAGCCAGCTCCCGACGGTCTCCGTCGGAGCGAGCCGGAAGAGAGGGTCATTGAGCACGCGGTTCATACTGTCGGAAAGGGTCGCAAAGTCTCGGAAAGGTTCCCAGCGCATCAGGTTCATCGTTCAGACCTCCTTCATGGTGCCCGAAAGGGCAGTTTCAACGGATAATGTATATCTTGATAGCTTCATTGTCAATAGATATGAGCTACATATAATAAGATATCTGTAATTTATTTATAATCAATAACTTAAAATTATTATCAAGTAACTAACTGGCAGTGACAAGGTGGCCGCGTTCTACCGGTGGATCTTGGATTCAGGTGGGCACGTATCCCCGAGATCTCCCTAATGATCCGCACCGCGACTGCCGACACCGACGCTTGATCGGTGATCCACGCTGCACTAGAATTCACGCACCTTCGCCGCACTTTCCCGGGGGCATCGATTGGATTTCGAGCTGACCGAAGAGCAGAAGCTGACCCGCCAGACGGTTCGTGAGTTCGCCGAGAAGGAGATCGCTCCGCGCGCCAGGGAGTTCGACGAGACCCAGGAGTTTCCGCGCGAGGTGATGCGCAAGCTCGGCGACATGGGGATGCTGGGCGTCGTCTTTCCGCCAGAGTATGGCGGCGCCGGTCTCAAGGTGCTGGACTACGCCCTCATCATCGAGGAACTGGCGCGGGTGGACGGATCCATCGGTCTTTCGGTTGCGGCCCACAACTCCCTGTGCTCGAACCATATTTTCATGGCCGGAACGGAGGAGCAGAAGCGGCGCTTTCTCGTCCCCCTGGCCAGAGGAGAGAAGATCGGCGCGTGGAGCCTCACCGAGCCGACGGCAGGCAGCGACGCATCGGGCACTCGCTCGACCGCGGTGCGCGACGGCCACGACTGGGTCCTGAACGGCAGCAAGACGTTCGCGACGCACGGCTCCGTGTGCGATGTCGCCGTGGTGTTTGCCGTCACGGACAAGGGCGGCAGAAAGCACGGCATTTCCGCGTTCATCCTCGAGAAGGGGATGAAGGGCTTCCGGCCCGGCAGGAAGGAGGACAAGATGGGATGCCGGGCTTCCGACACGGCGGAGATCGTCATGGAGGATTGCCGCGTCTCCGACAGCCACCGGCTCGGTCGGGAGGGGCAGGGATTCATCGACGCCCTGCGCATCCTGGATGGTGGTCGCATCGGGATCGGTGCCCTGGCGGTCGGTATCGCCCAGGGCGCCTTCGAGCAGGCGGTCTCCTACGCCAGGAACCGGCGCCAGTTCGACCAGCCGATCGCCGGCTTCCAGGCGGTGCAGTGGATGCTCGCGGACTCGGCGGTCGAGATTCACGCGGCGCGGCTACTCGTGCAACGGGCTGCCTTCCTGAAGGACATGGGGCAGGAGGTGACGCGCGCCGCCTCGATGGCCAAGCTGTACGCTTCGGAGACCGCGGTGCGTGTCGCCAATCGCGCCGTGCAGATCCACGGCGGATACGGCTACGTCAAGGAGTACCCCGTGGAGAGGGCCTACCGCGACGCCAAGATCTGCACCATCGGCGAAGGGACCTCCGAGATCCAGCGCCTGGTCATCGCCCGGCAGCTGCTGGGGGAGACGCCCGAGCGGGCGTCCTGATGGAGAATCTGGCGCGCGCGGTCATGGCGGGAGACCCCGTGGCCCTGGCGCGGGCGATCTCGCTGGTTGAGGAGGGCGCGCCCAGTGGCGAAAGGATCCTGGGGGAGGTATTTCGCGGTACCGGCCGGGCCTCCCTCATCGGCGTCACGGGGCCGCCGGGCGCCGGCAAGAGCAGCCTGGTGAACCGTCTGGTCACCCAGTACCGCTCCCGCGGAGCCCGCCTCGGCGTCGTGGCGATCGACCCGAGCAGCGCCTTCAGCGGCGGCGCCATTCTGGGTGATCGAATCCGCATGCAGCAGCACACGCTCGATCCCGACGTGTTCATCCGCTCCATGGCCACGCGCGGTCGGTTCGGCGGACTGAGCCGGGCGACGCGTGATGCGGTGGACCTGATGGACGCCGCGGGTCGCGACCCGATCCTGATCGAGACGGTAGGCGTCGGGCAGGACGAAGTCGACGTGGTGCGTGTCGCGGACACCGTCCTGGTCGTCCTCACGCCGGGCCAGGGGGACGACATCCAGGCGATCAAGGCCGGCCTTCTGGAGATCGCCGACGTGTTCGTCATCAACAAGGCGGACCATCCGGGCGCCGACCGGCTGTCGTCGGACCTCGAGGGCATGCTGGCGCTTGGCGAGAAGCGCGACTGGACGCCCCCCATCGTGATGACCGTTGCCACCGAGGGCAGGGGCATCGAGGAGCTGGTCCGGGCGATCGACCGGCACGGCGCGCACCTGCGCCAGGGGAACGGTCTCGAGAGGCGGCGGAGGGGGGCGATCGCGGCCCGGTTCTCGGAAATCCTCCGCGACCGCCTGATGGCCCGCATCGTCTCGGGCAACCTGGGAGCCCCGGCGCTGGAGCGTTACGAGACCCGTCTCCTGGCTCGGGAGATCGATCCATACTCGGCGGCGCGCGAGGTGCTGAGTCACCTCGAGGCCGAGCCGACAGGCGGATCCGGCGACGGCAGGCCGCCGGTGCTCGACCACCTCGGTGTGGCGGTGAGGTGGATCGAGGACCGGCTGGCGCTGTACCGGGACGTCCTCGGTCTCGAACTTCGCGGCATCGAGCCGATCGAAGCCGAGGG
Organism: Acidobacteriota bacterium; assembly: GCA_036826235.1. GTDB lineage: Bacteria > Acidobacteriota > Polarisedimenticolia > Gp22-AA2 > Gp22-AA2 > Gp22-AA3. The sequence goes on from DAISWT010000073.1 coordinate 8,848, forward strand.
GGTGCGTGTGGCGATGCTTCCCGCGGGGCGGACGCGCATCGAGCTGGTCGAGCCGATCAGGGACGGCACGAGCGTGGCCCGCTTCCTGGAGAAGCGGGGCGAGGGAATCCACCATCTGTGCTTCGCAGTGGACGATCTCGACGCCACACTGGACCGATTCAGGAGGGCGGGGCTCGAAATCGCGGGCTCCGAGGGCAGGCCGGGCGCGGAAGGGTCGCGGATCGCGTTCATCCACCCGCGCGCAACCGGCGGCGTCCTGATCGAGCTGCGGGAAGCGCGCGAGGACGATCGCGGGGCGGCGCGATGAGCAAGGTGGTGCGGGACGCCGACGAGGCGATCCGGGACATCCCGGACGGCGCCAGCCTCATGGTCGGGGGCTTCGGCTTGTGCGGCATCCCCGAAAACCTGATCCGGGCGCTGCGCTCCAGGGGGACGAAGAACCTGACGGTCATGAGCAACAACGCGGGCGTCAGCGATTTCGGCCTGGGTCTTCTCCTGCGCGCCCGCCAGATCCGCAAGATGGTCTCCACGTACGTGGGGGAGAACGATCTGTTCGAGCAGCAGTTCCTGTCGGGCGAGCTGGAGGTTGAGCTTCTGCCCCAGGGAACGTTCGCCGAGAGGATCCGGGCCGGCGGGGCGGGCATCGCGGCGTTCTACACCCCGACCGGTACGGGACGGTGGTGGCCGATGGCAAGGAGACGCGCGCGTTCGGCGACCGACATTACGTGCTGGAGACCGCCCTGACGGCCGACTTTGCGCTGATCAAGGGCTTTGTGGGGGACCGGCTGGGCAATCTCGTGTACCGGAAGACCGCCCGCAACTTCAACCCGGTGATGGCGACGGCGGCGCGTATCACCATCGCCGAGGTTGAGCGGCTGGTGGAGCCAGAGCGGATCGATCCGGAGCAGGTCCATACGCCGGGAGTCTTCGTGACGCGCATCTTCCAGGGGACGGGCTATGAAAAGCGAATCGAGCAGAGAACTCATCGTCAGGCGGACGGCCGCTGAGCTCAGGGACGGCGACTACGTCAACCTCGGCATCGGCATGCCGACGCTGGTCGCCAACTACGTTCCGGAGGGCCTCCAGGTCGTCTTCCAGTCGGAAAACGGGATGCTCGGCGTCGGGCCGTTCCCGCTCCCCGGCGAGGAGGACCCCGATCTGATTAATGCCGGGAAGCAGACGGTGACCGAGACCCCGGGGTGCTCGTACTTCAGCAGCGCCGACTCGTTCGCGATGATCCGCGGCGGGCACATCGACCTGACGATCCTCGGGGGGCTTGAGGTGGACGAGGAGGGGAATCTTGCCAATTGGATGGTCCCCGGGGTGATGGTGAAGGGCATGGGCGGGGCCATGGACCTGGTGGCGGGGGCGAAACGCGTGGTCGTCATGATGA
>DAISWT010000074.1:0-7199 GCA_036826235.1 Acidobacteriota bacterium
CCGCGGTCGGGGTGAGGATTTGCCACACGAAGAGATCCCGCTTCGACCCGTCCTTGGCGCGGAAACGGAGCCCCAGACAAAAGTCGAGGTCCGAGTAGGCCGTTTCGAGGCGGGATTCGAGATCAGCCACCGTGTGAACCGATCGCCAGCGGGAATTGTCCTTGGCCCCGTGCACCCAGTCCTTCTTGCTCAACACGCTCTGGAGCACGTCGCCCGGGCCGATCTTGTAATGGGCGACCTCGGAACCGGGCGTCACGGAGGCCACAATCAGCTTGTCGCCGTCACGGGGAACGAGATCCAGGCCGCCGAAGAAATGCAGGGCGTCAATCCCGGTCAGCCGGGGCTTGTCCGGTCGCGCTGCCGCCGTGAGCGAGAAGGAGAGGATCTGTCCCGATCGCGTGACCTCCACCGTGACCGCGTCTCCCGCCTTGGCCCCCAGGAGCCGCTCCTGCAGCCGGGGGAGCGTGCCGGCGTCTTCGGCCTGGAGCTTCAGGAGGCCATCCCCCCGCCTGAGCCCCGCACCCGCCGCCGGGCTCCCGGGGAATATCTGATCGATCATCAGCTTCACCTGCGACGGAAGATTGAACTGCGCCCGGTCGTCGGGGCCGGCCGGGACGACATAGGCGCCGATCCAGGCCCGGGGCGGAGCGCCGGCGCGAATCCACGCCAGGGACCGGCGGATCCATTCCGCGGGAACCGCGTAGCCGATCCCGCTCTGCGGCCCCAGGAAAACGCTCGAACCGAAGACCAGGCCCGTGCTCATGCCCACGACCCGGCCCCGGTTGTCGATCAGGGGTCCGCCGGCGAGCCCTTCCGGCATGGACGCATCGGTCTGGAGGTAATCCTCGATCGGGTGAATTCTCGCGGAACCGCGGTGCAGCCCGCTCACGACACCCGATGAAACGATCGGCTCTCCACCGGCCTGCGTGCCGCTCCGAAAGCCGAAAGCTTCGAGGCTCTCCCCGGCCCGAGCCGGCTGGTCGTCGCGAAGGACAAGGGGCGCGATGTCCGGCAGCTCGGCCTGGAGAAGCGCGACGCCGATCATCGCGTCGGCACCGACGATGCGCGCCGGGACCGACCGGCCCGACGAGGTGCGCAGCGATACATCCTTGGCCCCGACGAGCAGACCGCTGTCGGTCACGAACTCGCCCGGCCCGATCGCGAAGGCGCTGCCGAGGATGGAATCGACGCGAAGCTTGGACTCGTAGGCCAGCGAGGCAAAGGTGGAGGTCAGCTCGCTGTCGTGGACCGTGACGACCTGGACCACGGCGCTGCGCCTGTCGGGGGCGCCCTGCGGCGCCGGTGCGGCGCCGCCCTCGATCCTGTGGCCGCAGCGCCCGCAGAACGCCGCGCCCGGCTCCAGTGGGGCCCCGCAGTACGGGCAGACCGCCTGCGCCGCCAGCCCGGCTGGAGGGATGCCGGGCAGCGGGGCGGTGACGAGCACGAGGCCGGCGACCATCAGCCGGGTGAGAAGGACGCGTCTGTGCATCTCCGCCGGCCTCCTTAGTAGACGGGCGGCGCCAGGAAATCGGGGAACATATTGACGTACTCCCGCGTCACCTTGTCCTGCCCTTCGGGCCGGACCTCCAATTTCAGGACGTAGGATGAGGCGAACCGGCGGTCGATTGAGACGTCGTTCGAGAAGATCTCCCTGTAGGACGACCGGATGACGTCATCGAAGGTCTCGAAGCTCTTGATCGACTTCTTGTCGACCCCGACGATGAGATCGCCGTTCTTGTACCGGGCCTTTTCCCCCCGACCGCCGCGCACCAGATCGGCGACGATCAGGCCCGGGTGCCCCGCCGCACCGCTGGCCACCTCTTTGAGGTTCGCCTCGAGGGTTTCCTGGATCTCGTCGGCGGGATCGAGCATGACCCGCTCCGGCCTCTGCATCGGCCGCACGCTCACCTGCCGCTCGCCACCGCCACGCTCCAGGGTCAGCGCGACGCCCGCGGACCCGGGTGCCGCGTCGAGCAGTCGCTCTCCCGCCTCCCGTACGGTGGCGATCGTCTGTCCGCCTACGGCCTTGAGAAGATCTCCGGACCGGACGCCCGCATCGGCGGCGGGCGATCCGGCGATCAGGTAGGCGATGAGCGGGTAGGCCTTCCTGGTCTCGATCCCGAACTTCGCGCGCCGGCGATCGTCGGGCATCACGAGGCCGAAACCGAAGAACGGTCGCACCGCCCGCTCGTGACGCGACAGGGACGCGACGACGGCCTGCAGTCCCTCCAGCGGCGAGGCGTAGGTGATGCCGTTGTCCGGGCTTCCCAGGATCATCCCGGCGAGGCGGCCGCGGGAGTCGATCAGCGGCCCGCCGCTGCACCCCTCCTCGATCGCGTGGTCGGTCCGCAGCAGATTCTCGAATGACACCAGGAACGTTCCGGACTGCCCGGTGGCCGTCACTTTGCCGCGGTGCAGCGAGACCGGCAGGTACTGCACGATGTCGTCCTCGTGGTGGATCGGGTAGCACACCGCCCAGGAGGACTGCGGAGGCGAGGGCGACGCCGAAGCGGCCTCGAGCGGCGGCACATCCGGTATCGTCGCCTTGAGCAACCCCACGCCGGACGGCAGGTCGTACCCTACGATGGTGGCGGAGTACTCGCGGTTCATGAAATTCCGGACCTTCATCAAACTCTCGTCGGAGCCGACCAGGACCCGCGCGTTGGTCAGAAAGAGGCCCGGGCCGCCGAACGGAAAAGCGGTCGCAAAGCGCTTCCGCCGATCGACCACGGTGGTGACGCCGAGCGTGCCGCGCGCAACCGATTGCAGCCGCCTTTCCTCCGCCTCACCAACGAGCGCTGTCAGATCCCAGCCGCAGGCGGCGCAGTAATGCCAGTCGGGCTCGCACATGTATCCGCATCGTGGGCAGGTGACGAGCTTCGGCCTGGAGGGCACGGGGGTCGGCGTGGGGGTCTCACCGGCGTTATCGGGCGGGGGCGGCAGGGCCTGCTGGGCCGAGCCGATCTCTCCCAGAAGCAGGAGCGCGGCAGGCACGAACGCGGCGGCGGCCCGGGCCAGAGTCCTCGGCGGGCGCTGCGCCGGACGGGTCGATTCAGAGAATGACCGGCCAGATCTCATCAAAGGCTACCGAGGCGATGGGGGCCGGAGGGTAATCGATCTCGAATGTGACCGCCATCCGACCTCCAAGATAGGCGTGCTTCAGCGTCGCCCTCAAATCCTCGAGACTGTCGATCGGGACGGGCTTGGCGCGCGTCTTGTAATAGTTGAGAGTGATTGGCTCGTCGGGCCACTGCTGCGCCGGCAGCACGCTCTTGACCCGGAAGCCCTCGTAGAGCCCCGGCGCGCGCTGGGAGCGGTTCGGATCCCGGATGATCACCAGCTTCTTTTTCTTGTCCTCCTCGAATCGGACCCGGAGGTGGTTCTGGATGTCCTCGAGCGGATCGACACGGGGCGCCGCGGGACGCAGGGCGGTCGTGACGGCGAGCTCCACCGCCTGGCCCTTCCGATCGACCGTGACCTTGATCGGGGAGCCCGGGCCGACGCTCGACACCGCCTCCTGGAGCTGATACGTCGAGACGATCTGGCGACCGTTGATGCCGTAAAGGACGTCCCCCTCCTTAAAGCCCGCCCTCTCGGCGGGCGAGCCGGGAATGATGTACTCCACGACGGAGCCCTCGCTGCGTTTCAGCGCGTATTGTTTCGTCATGTCCTGGTCGATCATCCTCACCTGAAGGCCGATGAAACCCCGATCGTAGCTGCCGGCCCGCCGCAGGCGATCGATGACCAATTGGGCCATGCGCGATGGAATCGAGTAGCCCTGCCCTCTCGATTCGGAAAAGACCATATCGCTCACTCCGAGAACCTGTCCGAGGACATCGACCAGGGGGCCGCCGCTGTTGCCGTGCGTGATATGCGCGTCGGAATGGACGAAATTCTCGACCTGGTTCATCCCGAGCCGCGTGCCGGTGATCCCCGACATCGTGCCGCGGGCGATCGAGATGCCGATGTCGAGCGGGTTGCCGATGACCCAGGTCTCCTGGCCCACCCGGATCGAGCCCGAATCGCCCCAGGCAAGGGGGGGAAGATCGCCGGTGTCGATCTTCAGGAGCGCCAGATCGCTCGCGGCATCCACGCCGACCAGACGTGCGGGAAATGTCTGCCCGTCCTGGGACTCGACCGTCAGGTCCGCCTTCATGCCGTCCGGGCTGGCGACGTGGGCGTTGGTCACGATCTCGCCGCCCCGGCTGATCACGAAACCCGAGCCGGCCAGGCGAGTGTCGTTGTCCGAGATCTCGACCTTGCCGATCAAGGCGCCGCGGAAATACTCCGCCTCTTGATCCTTGAAATAGGCGACCGGGTACCTGTAGGTGGTGGTCGTCCTGACCCGGATGCGCACGACCGATTGCGAGACCCGATGCATGACTTGCTCGATCTCTTCGGGCGAATAGGTCCCCGGGGAACGGACGAACCCGGGTATCCGGCGAGTCGTGTCGATCGGCGGCAGCGGCGTCCCATCCTTCAGACAGAATCGGTTCTCGGGACGGTTCTGCGACCCGCAGACGGGGCAATAACGGTAGGCGGGAAACGCACCCGGGACGGCCGGCGTCTCAGGCGATCCGGACGGCGGATCGGCGGCGGACGAGCGGTGTATCGCGAGCGTCGACACGAGGATGAGAACCGCGATCGCTCTCAACCCGCAGCGACAATCCGGTCCGTGGAGCATGCGAACTCTCCGGAGGGTCTGGACGTTTTCGCGTATTGTAGGCGGGAGTATGCAGACGGCGCAAGCCCGGGGAGGACTCCGTCGATCAGGACACTGATCCCGACCGCGCCTACCGCTCGTCTTCGAGGGGTGGCTGTGGGCCGGGACGGATACCCGCGATGTCCGGATCCTCGTCGGGCATCCCTGATGCGGGGGCCTCCCCCCGCTCTTTTTTCTTCTGGAGACGGCGGGCCATCTTGTCCTGCTGTCTCTGCTGCCTCGCCATTTCCTTCTGACGCTTCTTGAACGTCGAACGGGATCGTCTCGCCACGTCCAGTCCTCACCAGGCTCTTGAGGATCCGCGAACCCTGCCGGGCCGGCTCAGAGGCTGCGTTTTCTCGCGCGCAAACCACGGCGGCTGCCGCCGTCCTTCCGGAAGCGCGGACCCGCGGGGGGACGATTGTTTCCGAATCCGCGCGTGTCAACGGATGGACGCGTGCCTCGGCTCTCGGAGCGCTCGCGCGCCTCGCTGACGCTGATGTTCCTCCCCCGCAGCTCACGGCCGTTGAGCTCGGCGATGGCTTTCTGCGCGTCCTCGTCCGAGCCCATTTCGACGAAGCCGAACCCGCGCGAGCGGCCGGTGAGCCGATCCTTGATGACCGAGGCCATCGAACAGGCCCCCGCCTTCGAGAACGCCTCCTTCAGATCGTCGTCGGTCGTTTCGAAGGAGAGATTGCCGACGAAAAGTTTCAGGCCCATGTCGCGCTCAGACCGGGCGGACGTTCGACGCAGCCGGGCCCTTCTGTCCCTGGACGATGTCGAACTCCACGCTCTGCCCTTCCGCGAGACTCTTGAACCCCGGCATGCTGATCGCCGAGTGGTGGACGAAGACGTCCTTCGAGCCGTCGTCCGGAGTGATGAACCCGAAGCCCTTCGCGTCATTGAACCACTTGACCTTGCCTCTAGCCATCTTGTTTCTCCCCTCTTACAAAATCGATACGCGGGCACGATTGCCCTGTTTCCTTAACACTCGAGCAGGTGCACGGGAATCACCAGTGGAACACCAAGGCACGTCGTGGTCAACTCGTGGGAACGTCAATCGCAGGCGTGCGCCACGCATGCTACTCGAACGCGGCCCTCCCGTCAATCGAAAAGGCAGAAAAGGGTCGGGACCCCGTTGCATCGCGGCCGATCCCACAGTAAAGTCTGCGTGCAGTCTCGTCCTGATGAACCTCCACCTGGTGGGCATCCGTGACGACGATCGGCAACCTCATCTGCCTGACCCCGCGCGACTCCTACGTCGTTGACGAACCGATCCGCCGCAGGGGTCTGCTGGGGCGTCTGGAGGGCGCCATCGGACCGTTCGTCCGCAGTCCCGGCATCGGCTTCCCGTACCTGATCGGCTTCCTGCGGAAGAACGGCGTCCTGTCCAGCGCGACGCGTGTCGCGGTGCAGCACGACAAGATCGAGGGGCCGACGCCCTTCGAGGAGATCCTGAGTGACAAAGTCGACCTGCGCCACGGCGACCACGATATCCTGTTCGTCACCGCCTACACGAACTCCGCCCGGGAGGCCTACCGCAGGGCGCGCGAGGCGCGAGTCGCCTACGCGGCCGCCGGCAAGCGACTCACGGTCGTGTTCGGCGGGCCGCACGCCTCGTCGGTTCCCGACGAGGGGACGCGCCGGGGTCACGTGGACGCGACGGTCGCGGGAGAGGGCGAGTGGGCCGCGGCCGAGCTGATCAACGACATCCGGGAAAAACGCTCCGTGAAACCGATCTACAGGGCCGCCTTCGAGCGGATCCGCGATCGCGGCACGCTCGCCCTCGACATGGGGATCTGGCGGGGGTTGAGACGGAGACCGCAGCAGATCGTCGCCTCCACGACCTTCGCGCGCGGCTGCAAGCTCGATTGCCATTTCTGCGCCGTCTTTCTGACCAACGGTCCCAACGTCAGGAACCGCGACGTGAGCGACGTCGTGGAGGAGGTCCGCAGCCAGGGCCCGGCCTGCACGAGGGAGACGATCGGCGAGATCGTCCCCGGCCTGTACAACAGCGTCCTCAAAGTCCTGGTCAAGCTTCCCGTTGTCGGTCCTCTTTGGGGCGATCGCCTGATCAACCGGATGGGCCCGGGCTTCACCGAGCGGTTCTTTTTCTGGGACGACAATCTCTATAACGCCGCCGGTTCGTTCAAGGCGCTGTGCGAGGCGATCCGGCCGCTCGGCCGCTCCTGGGCGGCGGAGTTGACCATCGATCTCGCGGAGAAGCCAGATCTCCTGAAACTGGCCTACGACAGCGGCTGCCGCGATCTCTTCCTCGGAATCGAGTCGGTCAGTCAGACGGCCATCGACGGGCTCGACAAATGGTCGAACGACACCAAGGCGATGAGAGAGAGGGTCACACGCGTGCACGACGCGGGGATCAACATCATGGGCGCTTTCGTGTTCGGGCTGGACGGAGACGATCCCTCCAGCTTCGATCGGACCCTCGAGTTCATCTACGACACCGGGATCGACTTCGTGGTGGCCAACATCATCC
>DAISWT010000074.1:7407-10145 GCA_036826235.1 Acidobacteriota bacterium
CCTCAGGCGCCACCGTGGCCCTCGGTACGACCTGCCCCGCGCGGTCTCGCACTTCGCGCGTAATTACCTTTTGAGCCGCTACGGCATGATCAAGACGGCCCACGCCATCCGCCGGAGGAGCGCGAAGCCCGTGAAGTCGGTCGACGCGGAACCGCACCACGTGGAGCCGCGCTCGATCACCGACGCCTCGAACGCCCCCGGCTGAGACTCGAACTCGACGTCCCTCCTGACGGCAGGCATCGGTGCTTCGGCGGGGTACCATGCGCCCATGCCGTCCGGCGAGGATCGATTCGACTCCTGGTTCGAGGCCCTCGAGGCGAGACACCTGTCGCGGCTGACGTTCGCCGAGGTGCGGCGGGGACTTCAGGCGCTGTCGTAGCTGTACGTGGAGCGGCGCAAGCGTCTGATCGCCGGGGGGGCGCTGGAGGGAAGCGGGAAGCGGGCGGCATTCGCCCTGTTCTACGCGCCGCTGCATTTCCTCCTGGTGCGCGTGATTGTGCGGGCGCTCCGCGCCGTGGAGCCGCCCCCGCGCGTGATCGCGGACATCGGCTGCGGCACCGGCGCCGCCGGCGCCGCCTGGGCCCTGGAGGCCGGGGGCGGCTGCCGGGTTGCCGGAGTGGACCGGAGCGGATGGGCCGTCGAGGAGGCCCGCTGGAACTACCGCGTCCTCGGCGTGAGCGGCCGGGCGTTCCGCGGCGATTTCGCGAAGACAGTCCTGCCGGGCAAGGGCGGCGGCGTTCTGGCGGCCTTCACGGTCAACGAGCTCCAGGAGGACGCCCGTGAGCATCTCCTGCAGGAGCTCCTGGCGTCGGCGCGCCGCGGCGCGCGCGTCCTCGTCCTCGAGCCGATCGCCGGACGGGCCGTCCCGTGGTGGGACTCCTGGTCGGACGCCTTCCGCACGGCAGGCGGGCGCGACGACCGCTGGCGCGTCGTGGTCGATCCACCGGAACGGCTGCGCCTGCTCGACCGCGCGGCGGGGCTTGACCATCGCGAGCTGACGGCGCGATCGCTCTGGCTGCCGCCCTGCGGCGCCCCCGGCTTCGCGAGGCCGGGATGACTTCTTGACCAGACGTCCGGCGCCGGCGTAGCCTGCGCCGTCTTCAACGAGAGGCATCTCGAGACCATCCGTGGGCGGCGTGTTCGACGTCATCGTGGTCGGCGGGGGCCACAATGGCCTGGTGGCGGCGGCCTACCTTGCGGGCAGCGGCCTGAAGACGTTGGTCGTCGAGCGCCGCCCGGTCCTCGGCGGGGCGTGCGTCACCGAGGAGCTCCTGCCCGGGTACCGCTTCTCGACGGCTTCCTACGTCTGCTCGCTCCTCCGTCCCGAGATCGTCCGCGACCTCCGTCTGAATCGGCACGGTCTCGAAATCCTTCCGTGCGGCACCTTGTTCACGCCCTTCCCGGACGGTCGCTCCCTTCTTCTCGGGCTCGGTGGCGACGAGGACGCCCGGCGGATCGCGCGCTTGTCGCGCCGCGATGCGGAGGCCTATCCCCGCTTCAACTCGGCGCTCGCGCGCATGGCGGACGTCGTCCGCCCCACGCTCGCGATGACTCCGCCCGACCCGTCCTCTCTGCGTGTGGGCGACCTGTTGGATCTGATGCAGCTCGGCCGCCGGTTCCGAAAGCTGCCGCGCGCCGACCAAGCGCTGCTGATCAAGACGATGACGATGAGCTGTGCCGGCCTCCTGGACGAGTGGTTCGAGTCGCCCGAGCTGAAGGCCAGTCTCGCCGCCACCGGAACCATCGGCACGTACGGCAGCCCGCGCACGCCGGGCACCGCCTTCGTCTTCCTGCACTATTACCTCGGTGAGGCCAACGGAGCCCCCGGCGCGTGGGGTTTCGTCAGGGGCGGAATGGGTGGCATCGCCCAGGCCCTGGCGGACGCGGCGCGCGCCGCGGGGGCCGTCATCCGGGTCGGCGCGCCGGTCGAGCGCATCCTGGTGGAGGATGGCGCGGCGACCGGCGTCGTCCTGGAGGCAGGGGAGGAGATCCGCGGTCGCCTCGTCGTCTCCAACGCCGATCCCAAGCGCACGTTCCTGAAGATGATGGGCCCTTCCGACGTCCCGCCCGAGTTCGTCCGGGGGATCGAGAATATCCGCTGCACCGGCAACTCGGCGAAGATCAACCTCGCCCTGTCGGAGCCTCCTGATTTCAGGGCGCTGCCCGGTGACGGTCCCCACCTGCGCGGGAGTCTCCAGGTCTGCGGCGCGGACCCGGCCTATCTCGAGGAGGCCTTCGACGATTTCAGATCCGGACGACCGTCGCGCAGGCCGTATCTCGATATGGTCATCCCGTCCACGGTCGACGCCACCCTGGCGCCCGCAGGCCATCACGTGATGTCGATCTCCATGAAGTTCATCCCGTACCGGCCCGCCGAGGGCGACTGGCGAACCCGGCGGGAGGAGCTGGGAGATCTGGCTCTCGACACGCTGGCCGGGTACGCTTCGAACATCCGCCGGGCGGTCATCTACCGCCAGGTGCTGACCCCGCTGTGCTTCGAGGAGGTCTACGGGCTCACCGGAGGCAACATCTGTCACGGCGACATGGCGCTGGACCAGCTGTTCGCCATGAGGCCTCTCTGGGGATGGGCCAGGTACCGGACGCCCGTCCGTAACCTTTATATGTGCGGCGCCGGCACCCACCCGGGCGGCGGCGTGATGGGCGCGCCCGGCAGGAACGCGGCCCGGGAGATACTCAAGGATCTCAGGCGCGGGCGGGCACGCCGGTCCTGAAACGGC
>DAISWT010000075.1:0-10121 GCA_036826235.1 Acidobacteriota bacterium
AATCCCCAGGCCGAGACGCTCCTTGCAGTAGCGTCCGAACGACAGGAACCCGAGGGCGCGGTGCAGGCCCAGCCGTGAGAAGGTGGACAGCAGACGCCCCTGCTGCCAGGCGAGCCCCTGCCGCAGCGCCACGAGGGAGCGCAGTTTCCGGTCGAGCTCGCGCGGGCCGTCGTCCGGGTCGTCGCGCACGGAATTAGGGAGGATGACACGCAGACCCGCAGCGGGAGGCGCCCAGCCGCGCGGACCGTACTCGTCTTCATACTGGCGCAACACCGCTTCGAACAGATCAACGTCGTCGTCGCCGGCATCGGGGAAATCCGGACGGCGGCATTCGCCCTGGAGGGCTGCGTCCGGTTCGGGAGGGTGCCCTTCTCGTTCGCACGCCCGGGCCAGGATCGACGGGAGGTCCGGCACCCCGGAGAGATAATCGGCGGCGACGTACTCGGCGCAGCGCCAGACCGGCTCATGCGCCCCGGCCGATCGGCGGCAGAGCTCGACCGCCCAGCGCCAGCGCTCCCGCAGCGCCGGAGGGCAGTCGAAGCCGACGAATTGGCCCGGCTCGGCGTCCTCGTCATCGGGAGTGTCTGCGGTCGCTCCCCGCCCGACGGTGACCGCGCCGTCGTCCTCGTCCGCCCCGCCCTCCCGGCTCGCGGCTGACCGCACTTCCCGTTCGAGCTGGCGCACGTTGAGACGGGCCGCCCTCTCCAGCCACGCGTCCTCCGTCTCACGGGTCACCACGCGCAGGAGCGCACGCAACTGGCTCGCGGTGATCCGCCCGGACGCAAACGCCTCGGTCGACAGCGGCAGGTCCGCCAGCCGCCGGTCCATCCTCAGCAGATCCAAAAAGCGCCGGACCGAGATCCCGAGACGCTCGGTGACGAAATCGGACATCCGTGCGAAGCCTAGCTCGAGAGGGCTGGAGGATTTTTCGAACCGTCCGAGCAGGCGCGCCAGCCGAAGCTCGAGTGGATTGCGCATCGCCACCAGCCGGCGCAGGTGACGGTCGAGGAGGAAGGCGGCACAATCAACCATGACACGCCGCCGGTCGTTCTCGTGCGGCGCCTCGAGGAGCTCCTCCGGGACGCAGGTTGTCTCCGGTCCGAGGTGGATTGACTCGGGTACCGTCGCGAACGCTTCAGGAGGGGGCGCTGGGACGGGAGGAGCCTGGAGATCGAGTCCCGATGCAGCGTTCACGAGCGGACCTCCCCCGCACTGCGGGTCGTCAGGCGAATCTCTTCTTGGAAGCTCGAGCGGCGGGGGCGGAGGGGCCGTTCAAGCAGAGTGTAAGATACACGAGTGTATTACCGAAGTCAACATCTTTTTCAAATTGTTTTTTCAGAGTACCTGACGAGCCTCGTGATCGAACTTAGCGAGGTGACTGAATTTCCTTGAGATTCCTTCTCGCCTGCTCGAACTCCGGCTCGATCCTCAGCGCTGCCTGGAAGTCCCTCCGCGCTTTCTCCCGCTTCCCCAGCTTGCCGTACGCCAGCCCCCGGTTGTTGAGCGCCCACACGTCGGTGGGATAGAGCCGCAGCGACTTCGAGAAGAGGCGCACGGCCAGGCGATAGCTCCCGGTCTTGAGGAGATCGTTGCCGTAGTTGTATAAGGCCGCCGGCTCGAATCGAGGTCCAGTGCCCGTTCGTACTCGGCCGTAAATTAAGGGCTACAGGCACCAACGAGGAGAAACAGCAGCAGTTTGAGCAGGCGACAAAGGACCTCACGGAAAAGGAAAAGGCATCAGTGAAGCTTAAAAAGAACGGGAAGATAAAGGTCGAGAAGGGCGTGGAGGGTACCAGCACTGCGTTCAAGGACCTAAGCGCTGTTGTGGCTGCGAAGGACAACCTTAAGTCACACAGGCGCAAATGTACGACTTGGAGGATTGAAGTAGCACTCGCGTTCGTGGTAGCGGAAGATGCTGAACACCTGAGGGGGATTGAACGGAAAGACTGGCTGGCGTTCATAAAAGGACATCAGAGAACAGTAGTGGCAGAACCAACACAGTTCACTATCACGCGGTAGATGCAGCCTCAGAGCCCAGATTTGTCCACCCGCCATTCCGGGATGAGGTCCACTGCTGTCCGCGTTCGCCAAGCGTAACTTATGCCGGCGTGGCGCTCCACCCGGAGCGCTCCGGTCCGCGCGGCATAAGAGGCGCTTGGGCGAGACGCGGCCCTCGTGGCAAGGGCGGTGTCGGCTACGTCTTCCTGGTCATCGTCCTCAACGTTTGGCTTCCAGTGCGTATTCCGTATCCCCTCGCCGAACCCCGTCTGGCCTTGAGGCCCCAGCCTGGGCGATCGTAGAGGCGTTTCTCGGGAAGGAGACGCCGATCATGGACAGCGAAGTCCGCAAGCCGTGGCTCCAGGGAGCCTTCCTCTTTCCAAGACGCTCGTAGTCTCCCCGGGCTCCGGCGACATCGCGCGAGGCCGGATTTGTCCGCCGGAGCGGACACGCCCTCCATCTTCTGCGCGGTTTTCCGTCGAATTCAACACCGAATGTCACGAGGCGCGAAAGTCAGGACAGTGGCATCGATATTGCTTTTGAGTTTTCCAGACTGGGTCGAAGTTATCGTGGTCCAGTCAAATCAAGGAGGAGGAGCCATGACAAGAGTCGCCGTCCCGATGGTCGCAGTTCTGATGGCCGGGATGCTGCTCGTCCAGGTCGCACCGGCCACCGCCATGGCTAAGACGCACGACGTGAAAGGGACTGTCGTCTCCGTCAACGTCGAGGGGAAGACGATCACCTTCAAGGATGAATCGGGCGCCAGCATCACGGTCCCCGTCCTCGACGCGGCCGCCGGGAGCCTCAAGAACGTGAAGGCGGGCGAGTACGTGACTCTGACCTGCCAGGACAACGAGAAGGGAGAGCACCAGGGGATCACCAGGATCCAGAGCGCGGCGGCTGCGAACGATCAGAACAAGCCATCGCGCTGACGTCGAGTCCCGGGGAGGCCACCGGGCGATCCCCGGTGGCCACTCCGCTGTCATCCCTGGCGGACGACGATCGTACGCTGCCGCCTCTGGCCAAAACAACCTGTGGCGGGAGCTGACCCGCGGGAGGCGTCATGAACCGCAATGAGACTATCTTGACTGACGGGGTGAAGCGTACGGACCGCATCCTGCGCACCGGCGTGGCGGCCGTGGCGATGAGCGCGGCGATCGGTTTCGCAGCCATCGGCTGCGCCAGACCGGGGCCCGGCTCGGCGAAGACCACCGATGAGCTGCTGAGCCAGCTGCAGGACGATCGGACCGAGATCGACAAGACCTCGGACACCATGATGAAGCGGATCGAGGTGTTCAATTCCTCCCGCAAGCCCGGGGAACGAACCCTTCAGTTCAGCGAGATTTTCACCCAGGATCTGAACCCCGAGCAGCGCGATGTGCTCAACGCGCTCGTGGAGCAGGAGAAGGACATCTCTTACAAGGCGCTCCTGCAGAAGATCATCGCCGACCGTGACAGCATCCGGCAGCTGCAAGAAAAAGTGATGCACCTCGAGCAGACCCTGCCCGACAAGTTCGTGGTGGCGAAGCGCGGCGACCGGCAGCAGGACCTGGCCTTGGCCTACCTGACAGTCGAGGCCAGCCTGGACCCCGACAAGGCCAAGACGCTCTTGAGCCAGGTCGATCAGACGGACGAGCTCCTGGCGGGCAACAAGGTCTGGTTCTTCTACGATCCCCAGCAGGACACGTTCCGCACCTACGTGACGCAGGGCAGCGCCGGCCAGACGCCGGTCCAGGTACGCCGGGCGCGCCAGCGCCAGCTCGTCAAGGAACGGGACACGTACAGGAGCGAGCGCGACACCGCACAACAGGAGGCCGCGGCCCTGGCGCAAGTCCGATCTCAGCTCGAGACCGAGATCGCCACGCGTCAGAACAGTCTCTTCTATCACGCCGCCAGCGATCAGAACCTGAGGGGCCAGGGGGTGTTGAGCCCGGTGCTGAAGCGTCTGCGTGACGTGAAGGGGGTCAGCTTCGACGAGTCGCTGGATCTGCGGCAGGGGACCAGCATCGACCTCGTCCCGCAGAACTTCGGCCTCGACCAGATTCGCGTGGTTCGGCTGTTGCCCTCGGTCTATCAGGAAGGCAGGGACTTCTCGATCGAAACCGCCGACGACCACAGCAGCGCCCGGGTGGTGATCCTCGACCCGGATGTGTTCAAGGGCAAGGAGGTCCTGCTCGCGATCGGAGGCTGAAGCACTCCCCCTTCAGGACGGCGTCCTCTTGTACACGACGGTCCCCCCGACGACGGTGTAGTCGATCGCGGCGCGCGGGATGTCGGCGGGCGGGATCGCCCGGAGATCCTTCGAGATGACCGTCAGGTCGGCCCAGTAGCCGGGGGCGATCCGTCCCTTGTGATCCTCTTCGTAAGCGGCGTAGGCGGCGCCGGCCGTGTAGGCGCGCAGGGCCTCGTCGAGGGTCATTCGCTGATCGGGATGCCAGCCGCTCTCCGGCCAGTCCTTCAGGTCCTGGCGCGTGACCGCGCTGTGGATGCCGACGAGCGGCTTCTCGGGGTCGACGGGGAAGTCGGAGCCGGCCGCGAGGACGACCCCGGCGTCGAGGACCCAGCGCCAGGCGTACAGGCCCCTGCCGCGCTCGACGCCGACGCGATCCTCGGCCCAGTACATGTCGCTGGTGGCGTGACTCGGCTGCATGGAGGCGATGATGCCGAGTGTCTTGAGGCGTGGCACGTCCCGGGGCGACACGCATTGCAGGTGCTCGATGCGCGGACGCGGGTCCTTCGGTTGCACGGCGGCGAGCGCCCTCTCGTAGGCGTCGATGGTCAGCCGGATGCCGCGGTCTCCGATGGCGTGCGTGCAGACCTGGTAGCCCTGGCGCATCGCCAGCTCGGCGCGGCGCTCGATCTCGTCCGGCGGGGTGACCAGGAGGCCGCGGTTCCCCTTGTCGTCGGTGTAATCTTCCTGGAAGACCGCGCCGCGCGACCCCATGGCGCCGTCGATCATCAGCTTCACGGCCCGCAGGGTCAGGCGGTTCCGGTAGTTGACGAAGGGCGGCTGCTCGACGAGCGGCTCGATCCGCGCGTCGCCGATGCCGTCCCACATCAGGTAGACGCGCAGCGGCAATTGTCCGGCATCGGCCAGCTCGCGGTAGGCGTCGACGACGTCCGGCCCGACGGAGGCGTCGTGGATCTCGGTGAGACCGGCCGCGGCGCAGCGCTCCAGGCCCAGGCGGAGGAAGTCCTTGATCTGATCGCGCGTCGCCTTCGGGCGCGCCCGACCGACCAGGTCCTGGGCGTTGTCCACGAACACCCCGGTCGGGTCGCCGCGCGCGTCCCGGATGATCCGGCCGCCGGGCGGGTCGGGGGTCTGTCGGGTGATCCCGGCGATCTGCATCGCCTTCAGGTTCGCCCAGGAGGCGTGCCCGTCCACGCGGCCGAGCCAGACGGCGCGATCCGGCGACGCGCCGGTCAGCGGGCGGTGATCGGGGAACCGCTTCCCGGGCCACAGATTCTGGTCCCAGCCGTGGCCGGTGATCCAGGCCGCGGGCGGCAGACGCGTGGCGCGGGCCATCACCTGCCGCGCCACCTCCTCGACGCTGGTCACGCCGTGCAGATCGAGGTTCGCCAGCTCCTCGCCGAACGAGCGCACGTGGCCGTGCGCGTCGATGAGACCGGGGAGCACCAGCGCGCCGTGCAGATCGATCCGGCGGGTGGAGGGGCCGGCGAGGCGCCGGATTTCCTCGTCCCGGCCGACGGCGAGAATGGAGTCGCCGCGCACCGCCACTGCCTCGGCCGCCGGATGGGCGGCGTCCTCCGTCATTACCGCGCCACCGAGCAGGACGAGGTCGGCGGACATCTCAGGTCGGCGGCCCGAGCAGGAGGCGACCAGCACCGGCGCGGTCAGCAGCCCGATCGCGCAGAGGTCCGCGAGCCGGCGCGACACGCGGGCGCGTCGGCCGATGCCGGTGGAGCGCGGGCAGGACAGTCTCGTCATGGGTGCTCCCGTTCATGAGGGCGGCGATGATAGCACGCGCGCCAGGGGCCGCTCAGCCGCGCTCGGCCAGCACCACGCCGGCGAGGACCAACCCGCCGCCGAGCAGGAACCGGCCGCTGATGCTCTCGCGGGCGATGCAATAGGCGACCAGCGCGGCGACCACCGGCTGCAGGTACATCATGGTGGCGACCTTGGACGGATCGATGCGCGACACGGCGAAGTAATAGAGGATGTAGGCGACCAGGGTCGACAGCAGGACAACCGCCAGCAGGCATGCGAGCGCGGTCGTCGAGGGCGATCTCCAATCCTGCCGGGCGGCGGCCGGCAGGGCCACCAGCAGGATCCCCGCGCCGCCGGTGACGAACGCCAGGGCGGTGGCCCGCAGCGGGCCGAAATCGCGCAGCACCGGCTTGCCGAGGACCGTGTACCCCGCGAACGCGAGCACGCCGGCCAGGGTGAGCAGATCACCCGTGGCGGAAGCCGGCTCGAGGCCGACGCCGTGCTCCAGACCGATGACGGTGGCGCCACCGAAGGCGACCAGGACGCCGGCGATCTTCGCCACGCTGATGCGCTCGGCGCGGCCCAGGGCGGAGATCAGCAGGACGAACACCGGCAGCAGCGCGATCAGGATGGCGGAGTGGGCGGCGCTCGTCCGCTTCAGCCCGGTCATGAACAGGATCTGATTGGCGAAGATGCCCAGAAGACCGAGCGGCGCCGCGCGCCGCAGGCCATCGACCAAGGCCCCCCGGCCGTCGCGCAGGGCCAGCAGGAGACCGAAGAACAGCACGCCGGCCGCCGCCCGGACCCAGGCGACGGCCAGCGGGTCGACCTCGAGCAGCAGCCGCTTGGCGATCGAGTAGTTCGAGCCCCAGATGAGCGTGCAGGCGCCGGCCGCCAGATAGCCGGGCAGCGGGCCGTCGCTCCTCGACGGGGGGCTCACCGGGCGCCGGAGCGCGCTGCGGCCGGCGCGGTCTCCGGTCGATGCCGCACCCGCGGCAGAGCCTTCTCGATGTTGAAGCGGGGATCGTTCGCCTGGTCGTGGCAGGTGGCGCACACGCCCTGGATGATGCAGAAGGAGCACTGGTCGGTGATCCCGTAGATGGTCGCCTTCTTCAGCGCGTCGGCCGCCTTGACGTGGTCCTCGCCCGGCCCGTGACAGACCTCGCATTGCACGTTGGTCATGCCCCCGCCGGCCGCCTTGGGGTCGCCGAAGCCGCCCTTGTGACCCATGCCGGTGGTGTGGCAGGGGGTGCAGGTCCGGTCGAATCCGCGGCTGGCCCTCAGGATCACCGCGAAGGCGGCGGCGTGCGGCGTCCCGCTCCAGTGCGCGAACTCGGCCTCGTGGCAGTCACGGCAAGCGTCGGCCCCGACGTAGGCGACACCCGATTTGAACTTTTCGAGGCGTCGCTTGTTGATGGCCACCAGCCGCTCGCGCTGCGCGCCGCTGTACTTGAACAACCGGTCCAGATCGGGCTGGTCCCGGTGGGCGACCAGCGCCAGCGCCTCGTCGGCGTCGAAGTTGAGCACGAACTTGCCGGTGTGGCAGGTGAGGCAGACTTTTTTCATGACGCCGGGGTCGGGCGCCGCCGCGCTGGCCGCGCCGGCGTGACCCCCACCCGGCCCGTGGCAGACCTCGCACTGCACGTTGACCATCTGCAGCGTCGTCTCCGGCCCGGTGAACCCTCCCGGGCGGTCCTTGCCCGTCACGTGGCACGCGACGCACTCCGGATCGCGCCACTTGTCGCCGCTCGCCAGGCTGTCCCAGGCGATGCTGTGCGGCGTGAGCAGCCAGTCCTGGTACTCGCGCTCGTGGCAGGTGCGGCAGACGCCGTCGCCGGCGTAGCGGTCCTTCGGCAGGCCGGTCGCCACGGCCTCCGGCTTTTCTCCCAGCAGGAGACGCAGCTGCAGACGCGTCACCTCGGCACGGTCCGGGCGGTCTCCGTGCTCCCGGAAGCGCACGAAACCGTCGCGATCGATGAAGAACAAGTCGGGGGTGTTCTCCGAGTCGTACTGGCTGAAGATGGAGCGGGAGGGATCGATCACCACCGGGTAGTCGATGCCATCGTCCTTGAGGAACCGGCGCATCCCGCCGCCCGCGTCGCGCGACGACACGCCAATCGCCGCCACGCCGCGCGCGCGGAACTCCTTCAGCACCGGCACCAGGAGCGGCAGGTCCTTCTGGCAGTGCGGACAGTCCTGGTCGAAGAAGCTCAGCACCACCACGCGTCCCTTCAGGGACGCGAGGCTCACGGTCCTGCCCTCGAGGTCCTTGGCGGTGAAGACGGGAGCGCGCGGGTGCTCCGTGTACCTCAGATCGAGCCCGCCACCCTTCTCGGTGAGCATGCGTGGCAGGTCGCGCAGGGCCGCCTGGGTGGCGGCGACGCCCGTCTGGAACTGGCGGCCCAGGTAGGCCTCCATCCGGAAACGCACGATGCCGTCGCTGTCGAGCAGGACCACGGTCGGGGTATCGCCGATCCCGAAGGCCTGCGCGATCGAGCCCGGGTCGCGCAGGATCGGCAGCGAGATGTTGTGAATCCTGATGAATTCGTTGATCCGGTCGATCGAGTCGCGGCAGAGACCGAGGAAGACGGTCGGGTTGTAGGAGCTGTCGTCGCGGAAGCGGCCGAGCTCGCGCGCCAGATCGGGCGCGAACGGCGCCCCGGGCCGGAAGAACAGCAGGGCGACCGGCTTCCCCCTGAGACTGGAGAACGGCAGCCACGGCCCCGATGGATCCTGCGCGGCGAAGTCAGGCGCCTTGCGGCCGACCATCGGGTGGCTCAGGCCCTGGCCCGGGGGAACGACGATCTGGCCGCCGGGGCCGGCGCCGCCGCAGCCCGTGGCCAGGATCGCGAGCGAAAGGAGCAGCTTGGCGTTCATGGGATCCGTGAGAGCGCGCGGGTCTCGGACAGGCTCCTTGCCGTCAAGGGGCGCCAGTATAAGCTCGGGACCAAGACCCGTCAATTCGGAGCGCGGCGCGGGCGGCCCGCGGCGACGGCGGCGCGCGCCGCTCCGCCGGAACGGTGCTAGACTCGCAGGGGCGTATTCAGCACGGAGGAGAAGACGTTGGAGAACACGGCCGGGGAGCGGGCGCGCTCGCCGCGGATCACGGTGGGCGTCATGGGCTCGGCGGGCGGGCACCTGAGCGACAAGGCGGTCGGGATGGCCACCGAGATGGGACGGGTCATCGCCGCCCGCGGCTGCGTCCTGGTCACCGGGGCCTGTCCGGGGCTGCCGCACTGCGCGGTGAAGGGAGCGAAGACGGCCGGGGGGATCGTCGTCGGGATCTCCCCGGCGCTGAATTTCGAGGAGCACTGCATCAAGTACCACTCGCCGTACGAGGGGTACGACATGCTGGTGTACACGGGCAGCGGCCTCATGGGGCGCGAGATCGAGAATATCCGCTCCTGCGACCTCGTCGTCTTCATGGGCGGCCGGTCGGGAACCCTGGGGGAGTTCGCCATCGCCTACGACGAGGGCAAGGTGATCGGCATCCTGCAGGGGACCGGCGGCATCGCAGACAAGATGGAGACCATCGTCGGGCTGGTCGAGAAGGAGACGGGCGCCCAGATTATTTACAGCCGCGAGCCCGAGGACCTGCTCGACAGACTCATCGCCGTGTACAAGGAGAAGCTGCTGCCCTATTACAAGACCATCCTGGCGAACAGCTCACCGGACGGGAGACCCGAGGATTGATCGGCGGCGCATGACATCAGGAGGGAGACCATGGGCGAATACGTGAAAGTGGCCACGCTGGCGGACCTGCCTCCCGGCACCGCGAAGACGGTCGAGGTCCGAGGCGCGCCCATCGCCCTCTACAACGCCGACGGGGTCGTGTGCGCGACCGCCAACACCTGCCCGCACAGGGGTGGACCGCTGGGGGAGGGGGAGCTCGCTGCGGGTGTGATCACCTGCCCCTGGCACGGCTTTCAGTACGAGGTCAGGACCGGCAAATGCCTGACCAACGCCGCGCTCAGCGTCGGCTGTCACAGGGCGCGGGTGGACGGGCAGGACATCCTGGTCGAGGTGTGACGAATGCACGGGCGTTGGCGGCGGCGGACGAGGATCGGTCTGGCGGCCTTGATGGCGATGGGGCTGGCCGCCGGCGTGGCCTTCGCCGAGATCCAGATCGACCCCAAGGGATGGAAGTTTCCAAACATCATCACGGCAGCCAAGG
>DAISWT010000076.1:0-3419 GCA_036826235.1 Acidobacteriota bacterium
GGTCGTGACGCGCAAGGTCACCGGGACGGCTTGCGCGGTCCTCCTGGCCACCGTGTTCGGGGCCGGGCGGGCACCGATCGCGCCGGGGACCGTGGGCACCCTGGTGGCGGTGCCCCTGGCCGTCCTGGCAGGGCGCTACCTCCCGGCGTGGGGTTTCCTGCTCGCAGCCGCCGTCATCACGCTCCTCGGCGTCTGGTCGTCGGGGGTCACGGCGCGCGTCATGGCCGTGCGGGATCCGGGAGTGGTGGTGATTGACGAGGTCGCCGGTTATTTCGTGACTCTCCTGTTCCTGCCCGCTTCGCTCTGGACGCGTCCCTGGACCGTATTCGCTGCCGGGTTCGTCCTGTTCCGGACGATGGACGTGATCAAGCCGCAGCCGGCGCGCTGGGCGGAAGGACTTCCCGCGGGCTGGGGGATCGTGACGGACGACCTGATCGCCGGGGTGTACGCCAATCTGGCCCTGAGGATTCTCGGAGTGCTGCATGAAGGTCTTTGACGACATCGCCACCGTGCGCGCTCATCTCAAGGCGCCGGTCGCCACGGTCGGCAACTTCGATGGTCTCCATCGTGGCCACCAGGCGATCGTTGGCACCGTCCTGAGCCGCGCCCGCGAGACAGGCGGCAGCAGCCTGGTGGTCACGTTCGACCCCCACCCGCTCAAGGTGCTGGCGCCCGAGCGCGCACCCCGCATGCTGACCACCCGGAAGCAGAAGCTGACCCTGATCGAGGCCGCGGGAATCGAGTTTCTTCTGATTCTGCCGTTCACCATGGAGCTCGCGGAGGTGTCCGCGGAGCGCTTCGTCAGGGAGCACCTCGCCGAGGGCCTGGGCGTCAGCGAGGTGTACGTCGGGGCGAACTTCAACTTCGGCCGCGGCCGGGCGGGAACCGCGGACCTGCTGGTCCGCCTGTGCGGCGAGCTCGGGATCCGCGCGGCGCAAGTGAACGAGGTCCTCTACCTCAACAGCCCGGTGAGCAGCAGCCGTATCCGCCGCGCGCTGCAGGCGGGCGAGGTCGAGCTGGCGCGCGAGCTCCTCGGACGGCCTTACGTGCTCGCGGGTACGGTCATCCACGGCGAATCGCGCGGCGTCGCTCTCGGCTTCCCGACCGCGAACCTGGCGAGCGAGAATGAGTTGGTTCCGCAGGACGGCGTTTACATCAGCGAAGCGGTCCTCGACGGCGCCGCCCGCCCGGCGGTCACCAACATCGGCTCCCGCCCCACCTTCGAGGGGGCCGCGTACGCCATCGAGACGCACATCCTCGACTTCCCGGGCGACCTGTATGGACGCCCGATGGAAGTGCGGCTGCTGGCCCGTCTGCGGCCAGAGCTCAAGTTCGCTTCTCCGGCCGCCCTCGTGGAGCAGGTTCGCCGCGACGTGCAGAGGACGCGCGATTATTTCGCCGTCAGTCGCGGAACAGCTTGTTGAAGCGCTCGCGTGCGGAGTGGCCTTCGCGGGAGCGCTTCGCCGGGCCGCCGCCGTCGGCACACACGAAGTACTCACAGAAGTTGGCGCGCTCTTTGTCCGCGACCCACTCCGCCTGCGGCTCGGCGCATTGGTTGCTGACGGCCGGATCGTAGAACTGGCAGTTCCGGCAGGTGTGCAGGTCCGACGAGCAGTGCGGGCACTCGTCCTCGCGCAGGATCGCCCGGTCGGCGGGGATCTCCTGGCCGCACTGGAAGCAGGTATGCATCGCGCCTCCGGCGCGGGGAGTATACCGCAGAGTGTGCTAAGATGCGCCGCCTGCCCCGAACCGCGGCCCGCTGCGGCGATCACGGACCGGACGGATCCCGGAGTCAATGAGCCCGAGAACGCACGTCAGACGATTCATCACCTTCGAGGGCATCGAAGGATCGGGCAAGACCACACAGATCCAGTTGCTCTCCAATCGTCTCGAGGATCTGGGGATCGACCATCTCCTGACGCGCGAGCCGGGCGGTACGCCGATCGGCGACCAGATCCGCGGGCTCGTGCTGGACGCGCGCAACACCGCCATGACCCCGATCTGCGAGCTGCTCCTGTACGCGGCCGCCCGGGCGCAGCACATCGAGCAGGTCATCCGGCCGGCCATCGACGCGGGACGCCTGGTCCTGTGCGATCGCTTCAAGGACGCCACCATGGCGTACCAGGGGTACGGCCGCGGCATCCGTCACGACCTGATTGACGCCCTGCACGGTCTCGAAACGCTCGCGCTGCAGCCGGACCTGACCTTCCTGTTCGACATCGAGGCGCGGGTCGCCCTGGATCGCGCCCGCAGCCGCGACAATACCAAGGCGCCCCGGCTGACGCGCTTCGAACAGGAGGACCTGTCGTTCCACGAGCGGGTGCGGTCCGGATACCAGGAGATGGCAGGGCAGGAGCCCGGGCGCTTCGTGGTCATCGACGCGCGCGGCTCCGTCGAGGACGTGCGTCACCGGGTAGGCGAGGCGCTCGACCGCTTCCTCGCCACCCGCGGGGCGCCCGAATGAGCCCGCGCCGCTTCGCCCCGCTCGACCGGGCCATCCTGGGTCAGCCGCGCGCCACCTCCGCCCTGCAGCGCGCCCTCGAGGCGGGCCAGCTCTTCCCGTCGCTCGTGTTCCACGGTCCGGCCGGCGCCGGGAAGCTGGCGACGGCGCTCCTGCTCGGCCGCGCCCTGCTCTGCAGGTCGCCGGAGGGCCGACCATGCGGCGAGTGCCGCTCCTGCCGACGCATCGACGAGCGCGCCCTGGTCCACCCCGACATCCGCCTCGTGCTGCCGGAGAAAAAATCCGATTTCGAGAGGGCGGAGCCGGACGCCGGCGGGCGGGCCGGCATCGCCCCTCAGGAGCTGCAGGCTGAGGCGATCGCCAATCCGGTCTGGTCCGTCCTCATCGATCGCGTGCGCCAGGGGATCACCTTCCTGCAGCACCGGCCGTCCGAGTCCGAGCGCTCCATCCTGATCGTGGACCAGGCGCAGCGCATGGAGAGCGCCACCGCCAACGCCCTGCTGAAGACACTCGAGGAGCCGCCCTCCCACGCCGTCCTGATCCTGATCACCCCGTCGTGGCACGCCCTCCTGCCGACCATCCGCTCGCGCTGTCAGGCGGTGCCGTTCCAGCTCGTCCCGCGTACCGCAATCGTCAACTTTCTCGTCGAGAGCAGGGAGCTGCCGGCGGAGGAGGCGGTCCTGCGCGCCGGGCTGTCGGGCGGCCGCATCGGCCCCGCGCTCGACCTCGACCTCGATGAGTTCCGGCGCCGCCGCGAGGCGCTGGTCGCGATCCTCGACGAGCTGGTTCGGCGCGGGGACCCCGGGATCGCGGTGGCGCGCGCCGAGACGATCCTGCAGGCCGGTGGCTCGACCGAGGGCGATCTTGAGATCCTGATGACGTTGCTGCGCGATCTGCTGATCCTCAGCGCCTCCCCCGGCGATGAGGCGCGCCTGATCAACGTGGACATCGCGGACCG
>DAISWT010000076.1:3429-9921 GCA_036826235.1 Acidobacteriota bacterium
TGGCCGGCCGCCTCGGCGATCGGTCCGGGGCCGCCCTCGAGGACCTCGAGACGACCGTCGAGTCGATCCGCCACAAGGGCAACCGCCAGCTCCTGGTCGAGAATTTCCTGATGGGTCTCCTGCCGGACGGCGGAGGCTCCGCACCGGGTGCTCCGGCCCGAACCTGACCGCGTGTCGCTGATCCTGCGCTATCTCCGAGCCTACCGCCAGGACTTCTTCCTGGGGTTCCTCTGCCTCGTCGCCACCAACGGTCTCACCCTGTGCATCCCCTGGCTGCTCAAGGACGCGATCGACGCGCTGGGCTGGGGTGGGCCGCCGCGGCGAGTGGCCGACGACGCGCTGGCGATCCTGCTGACGGCGGCGATCCTCGCCGCCATCCGCATCCGGTCGCGTCTTCACATCCTGGGCGCGTCGCGCCGCATCGTGTACGACATCCGCAACGAGCTGTACGCGCACCTCCTGACTCTGCCGGCGTCGTTTTACGCGCGGCGCCGGACGGGCGAGATCATGTCGAGGGCCGTGAACGACCTGATGCTCATCCGGTCGCTGTTCGGCCCCGGCATGCTGAGCGTGATGAACGTGGCGCTCATGTATTCCGCCGGGCTGCCTCTGATGGCGAAGATCGATCCGCGACTCACCCTGGTCGCCGTCCTCCCCTACCCGTTCCTCCTGGCCGGCGTGTTCCGGGTCAGTCGCAGGATCCACCAACGCAGCAACGCCGCCCAGGAGCAGCTCGCCGAGCTCAGCAACAAGGCGCAGGAGACGCTGAGCGGCATCAACATGGTGAAGGCGTTCGTGCGTGAGGAGGGCGAGGCGGGCCTGTTCGGCGGTCTGAGCCGGGAGTATCGCCGCTCCTCGCTCCTCCTGGCGCGCAGCCGCGGTCTCATCCTCACCCTGATGCGCGGCCTGGGAGGCGTCAGCACGCTCGCGGCCCTCTGGCTGGGGGGGCGGCACGTCATCGCCGGGACGCTGACCAAAGGGGGACTGGTCGCCTTCCTGTCGTACCTGGCCCTGCTCGCCGATCCGACAGTCATGATGGGCTGGGTGCTCGGCGTGTTCCAGAGAGGACTGGGGGCGATCCGCCGGCTCGAGGAGATGCTCGCCATCCGGAGCGACCTTCCGGGCGACCGCGTGCAGGGTGCGGGGCCGGTCCTGCGCGGCTCGATCGCCTTCCGTGGACTCGATTTCTCCTACCCGGACGGAGAGGATAGGACACGTCCGGTCCTCAGCGGCGTCACGCTGGAGATCCCGGCGGGCTCCACCGTGGGCCTCGTCGGCCGCGTTGGATCCGGCAAGTCCACCCTGGTGCAGCTCGTTGCCGCCGTCTATCCCGTCCCCGACGGAACAGTCCTGATCGACGGGCGCGATCTCAACGTCATCCCGACCGGTCATCTGCGCGCCCACGTCGCCGTGGTTCCCCAGGAGACCTTTCTGTTCTCGAAGACGATCGCCGAGAACATCGCTCTGGGAGCCCCCGCGGCTACCCGCCGGCGGATCGAGGAGGCGGCGCAGGTGGCGCAGATCACACGCGACCTGCCCGACCTGCCGCGGGGGCTCGACACGCTGGTCGGCGAGCGCGGCGTCACCCTCTCAGGCGGGCAGCGCCAGCGGGTGGCCCTGGCGCGCGCCCTCCTCCTCGATCCCCGCATCCTGATCCTCGACGACGCCCTGAGCAGCATCGATGCCGACACCGAAGAGGCGATCCTGGCCGGTCTGCGGGGCATCATGCGCCAGCGCACGACCCTGCTGGTGTCCCACCGCGTCTCCACCGTCCTGGGAGCCGATCGAATCGTCGTCCTGGAGGACGGCCGCGTGGCCGAGAGCGGCACCGCCGCGGAGCTCCTGGCCCGGAACGGCCCGTTCGCCCGCATGCACCGCCAGCAGCAGATCGAGAAGGAGCTCGAGGCCCTGTGAGCCAGCCGGCCCAGCACGACGAGGAGGTCCTGGGAAAGGCTTACGACGCGCGCCTGGTGCGCCGCATGCTCGGCGACGTCGCGCCGGAGTCGCGGCTCATCGTGCTGTCGGTCGGGCTGATGTTCGTGGTCATGGGCGCCCAGCTCCTGCAGCCCTACCTCTTCAAGCTCCTGATCGACGACCCGATCCTGAGAGGAGACCGGCGCGGCGTCACGCTCCTGGCCCTGTCTTATGTTGCGACGCTCCTGGCCGAGCTCGCCGCGCGCTTCGGGCAGCTCTATTCCATGGAGCTGACCGGCCAGAACGTCATCCTGCGCCTGCGCAGTCGCGTCTTCCGGCACCTCGTGTCCCTCGATTCGTCCTTCTTCGACCGCTACGCGGTCGGCCGGTTGATGACCCGGGTGACCACCGACATCGAGTCCCTGGCCGACCTGTTCACCTCGGGGGTCGTGTCGCTCCTGGGCGACAGCGTGAAGCTGCTCGCGATCGTGGGGATCCTGTTGTGGCTCGACTGGCGCCTGGCGTGCGTGGCCTTCGCGCTGACGCCGGTGCTGTTCCTGCTGTCGGCGGTGCTACGCGGCCGCATCCGCCAGGCGTATCGCGATGTCCGCCGCCGCATCGCCCGCATCAACGCCTACCTGCAGGAGTCGATCTCGGGGATGCTGCTCGTGCAGTTGTTCCGCCGGGAGAAGGTCGGCACCCGGGAGTTCGACGCCATCAACTCGGACCATCGCGACGCCGAGCTGAGTTCGGTCGTCTACGAGTCGGGCTTCTCGGCGATCATCGAGCTCGTCGGAAACGTCGCCATCGCGCTGATGCTCTGGTACGGCGGCGGGCAAATCCTGAAGAGCGCCCTGACCCTGGGGACGCTGGTGGCCTTCCTTGAGTACACCTCGCGCTTTTTCGGGCCGATCCGCGATCTGTCGGGCTTCTACGCCGTCCTGCAGGCCGCCATGGCCTCGCTGGAGCGGATCTTCGCGCTCCTGGACGAGCGCCCGGCGATCACGGCGCCGACCGCCACCGCATCCTGGCCGGCGCGGTCTCACGGGCGGATCGAGTTCGACGCGGTGCGCTTCGCCTACGGCGCGGGCGACGAGGTGCTGCACGGCATCAGCCTGCGCGTCGAGTCGGGCGAGCGTGTGGCGATCGTCGGGGCCACCGGCTCGGGCAAGACGACGCTCATTAAGCTCCTCGTCCGGCTGTACGACGTCTCCGCCGGCGCCATTCGAATCGACGGCACGGACATCCGGACGCTGCCGCTGTCGTACCTGCGGCGCCAGGTCGGGGTGGTGCTGCAGGACCACTTCCTGTTCACCGGGAGCATCGCCTCCAACATCGCCTTTGGCGCCCCAACGCTGCCGCCGGAGAGGATCGAGGACGCGGCTCGGGCGGTGCACGCCTCCGACTTCATCCGCCGCCTGCCGGGAGGTTTCTCGGCCGCCGTGCGCGAGCGTGGCGGGAATTTCTCGGTCGGTCAGAAGCAGCTCCTGTCGTTCGCCCGCGCCCTGGCCTATGACTCCGCCGTCCTGGTGCTCGACGAGGCCACGAGCAGCGTCGACACCGAGACGGAGCTGCTGATCCAGGGGGCGCTCGGACGGTTGCTCGCGGGGCGGACGTCGCTGGTCATCGCCCACCGGCTCTCCACGATCGTCGGGGCGGACCGGATCCTGGTGATGCACCATGGCCGGATCGTCGAGGAAGGGACGCACCGCGCCCTCCTTCAGGAGCGCGGCATCTACCACCGTCTGTATCAGCTGCAGTTCGGCCTGGAAGCCCCCGGGTCAGGACCGACGACGCTGGCCTCGCCAGAGGTAGCGTCCTAGATCGACGAGACCGCCGGCCGAAACGGGAATGCCCTCTCGTCGCAGCGCCGCCGCCTGGCGGCCGATCCCTCCCCCGCCTCCGCGGTCGCTGATCGCCCCGCGGGCATTGATCACCCGGTGCCAGGGGACCGCCTTTCCGTCAACACGACAGTCGTCGGGAAGCGCCCGCAGCGCCCAGCCGACGGTGCGGGCACCGCGGTGCAGACCGATCATGAAGGCGATCTGGCCGTACGTGGCGACCCGGCCGCGCGGCACGTGCGCGACCGTGCGCCACACCTTCAGGAATATCGGATCGTCCGTCATCGCCGTGGGCCGGCCGGTCGTGCACGTCGCTGGAACCGCGTGCATGCTAGCATACGCCGCCATGGCTGATTCGGGCCGGGACGGCAGCCTCACGGACGTTCCCGGGTTCCGTGTCGGACACGCGACCGACGCCCGCGGCCTGACCGGCTGCACGGTGATCCTGTGCGGTGACGGGGCCGTCCCCGGCATCGACGTGAGCGGGATGGCGACCGGGCTGCGCGACCCCGGGCCGTGCGATCCCTGCCATCTCGTGCCGGCGGTCCACGCGCTCTTTCTTTCCGGCGGCAGCGCCTACGGTCTGGATGCGGCGGCCGGGGTGATGTCGTTCCTGGAGGAGCGCCGCGTCGGTTTCCGGCTGCGCGAGGCCATCGTACCGATCGTCCCGGCGGCCATCCTGTTCGATCTGTCGGTGGGCGACCCGCGCTCCCGGCCGGGCCCGGCCATGGCGCGCCGGGCCTGCGGGAACGCGTCCTCGGCTCCCGTTGCCCAGGGAAACGTCGGTGCTGGAACGGGCGCCACCGTCGGCAAGCTGCACGGGATGACGCGTGCCATGAAGACGGGCCTGGGCTCCGCCTCGGCGCGCCGCGGGGCGCTCGTGGTCGGCGCCCTGGCGGCGGTGAACGCCTGGGGCGACGTCATCGAACCGGAGACCGGTCGCATCGTGGCCGGTCTGCGCGACTCGGGCCGCGGCACGCGTCGGATCGGCATGGCCGCCGCCCTGCGCAATGGGGCGCTTCCGACAGAGCGCAGTCCGGGGCGTCACCCGAAGACGCGTGTGACACGCCCGCACGGCGACCCGGACGCCGTCCGGCCACGCGGGGGCTCCCGCGTCCCGGCCTCGACGACGCTCGGCGTGGTCGCGACCAACGCCCGTCTCGGCAAGGTTGAGGCCTCCGCCGTCGCGCGCCTGGCGCAGGTCGCCTATGCGCGCTGCATCTCCCCCGTCGCGACGCGCTTCGACGGCGACGTCATCTTCTGCCTGTCGCGGGGAGACGTGCGGGCGGATTCGCTGGTCGTGGGGATGCTGGCGATCGAAGCCCTGCAGGAGGCGATTCTCCGGGCGGCCGTCCGGGCGCGGGGGCTCCCGGGGCTGCCCGCGGCCTGCGACCTCGACGCCGTGTGAGCGCGCCGCGGATCCTCAGTACTCCTCGAGCTGCCGCAGGTACCCGCGGTAGTTGCGGGTGATCTCCTTCAGGGAGTCCCCCCCGAATTTCTCCAGGACGGCCTCGGCCAGGACGAAGGCCATCATCGCCTCGCCCACCACACCGGCAGCCGCGATGGCCGAGACGTCGGTCCTTTCGACCTGCGCCTGGAACTCTTCCTTCGATTTCAGATCGACGCTGTGCAGCGCCTTCGGCAGGGTTGACAGCGGTTTCACGTAGACGCGCACGCGGATCTCCTCGCCGTTGGTGATCCCGCCCTCGATGCCGCCGGCATGGTTGGTGGCGCGGTAGAAGCGGCGGACCCCCGCGTCGTAGTGGATCTCGTCGTGGAACTCCGAGCCCATTCTCCCCGCCGCCTCGACCCCATCGCCCACCGCGATCGCCTTGATCGACTGGATGGAGCAGATCGCGGCGGCGAGCCGGGCGTTGAGCCTCAAATCCCAATGACGGTGACTCCCCAGGCCGGCCGGCACGCCGCGGGCAACCACCTGGAACGCCCCGCCGACCGAGTCGCGCGCGCCCATGGCCCGGTCGATCTCCTCGATCATCTTCGCCTCGACCGCCTTGTCGGCGCAGCGCAGCGGAGATCCCTCCGCCGCGACGATCTCCGCCCAGCTCATCTCCGTCTCAGGCGACAGGGCGGCGGAACCGAGCGCCACCGTGTGGCTGGCCACCGCCACCCCGAACTGGCC
The DNA here is from genome assembly GCA_036826235.1 of Acidobacteriota bacterium. Classification (GTDB taxonomy): domain Bacteria; phylum Acidobacteriota; class Polarisedimenticolia; order Gp22-AA2; family Gp22-AA2; genus Gp22-AA3. The sequence continues at coordinate 9,325 of DAISWT010000076.1, forward strand.
CAGGAACTTCTTGCATACCGCTCCAACCGCGACCCGCGCCGTCGTCTCCCGGGCGGAGGCCCGCTCCAGAACGTCGCGCGCGTCCCCGGCGTCGTACTTCAGCGCCCCGGCGAGGTCGGCGTGTCCCGGGCGCGGGCGGGTCACTCTTTTCCGTTCCGCCTCGCTCAGATCGACCGGCTCGATGGCCATGGCCTTCTGCCAGTTCGCCCAATCGCGGTTGGCAATCGTCAGGGCGATCGGGCTTCCGAGGGTCCGCCCGTGTCGGACGCCCGACAGAACCTGCACGCGATCCTGCTCGATCTTCATTCGTCCGCCCCGGCCGTAGCCGTGCTGGCGGCGCTTCAGCTCGGCGTCGATGTCCTCGGCGAGGAGCGGCAGCCCGGCGGGCATCCCATCCAGGATGGCGACGAGAGCCGGGCCATGCGATTCACCCGCCGTCAGAAAGCGCAGCATGCTCTTCCTTTCCCCGCGGTTGATCAGGTTGGATCGAGGTGAGGGCCGATTATCCTTGAGCGGTCGGCGGACTGTCAACGGAGGGTCCGGCCTTGCCCACCCCCAGTTTTCCGTGTGCCCGAATGCAAGGGCTCGCTCGAGTCG
>DAISWT010000077.1:0-470 GCA_036826235.1 Acidobacteriota bacterium
ACCGGGGTCCCGCTCGGCGTGCCGCTCCACCCGACACAGATCTATCACGCCCTCGCGGATTTCCTGATCCTCGGTATCACCCTGGTGGTCCTGAAGCGCCGCCGTGTCCCGGGGCAGGTCTTCTGGGTGTACGTCCTGGCCTACGCCGTTCTCCGTTTCGTCGTCGAGATATTCCGCGGCGACACCGCCCGCGGTCTGTTCTTCGCGGGGCACCTGTCGACCTCCCAGATCGTGGCCGTGCCGGCGGCGATCGTCGCCATGGTCATGCTCGTTCGACTCGGCCGCTCCCCCGGGGCGCGGAGCGGCACGTGAGTCGATGACGGCCGGCACCCGGTCCGGCGCGTCCGGGCGGCACTTGGTCGTCGATTTGCCGGCGGGATCGCGGGGTCAGCGTCTCGACCGGACCCTCGCCGGCCTCGTGCCGGGGCAGAGCCGTGCCTCCCTGCAGCGCTTGATGCGTCAGGGGCAGG
>DAISWT010000077.1:511-9869 GCA_036826235.1 Acidobacteriota bacterium
GTCCAAGGGGGCGAGCGTGTCGCGATCGATCTCCCGGCGCCGCGGCCCTCGTCACTGATCCCCGAGGACCTGCCGCTGGCCGTCCTCTACGAGGACGCCGACATCCTCGTCGTCGACAAGCCCGCCGGTCTGTCGGTCCATCCGGGAGCGGGGGCTCCCAGCGGCACCCTGGTGAACGCCCTCCTGCATCATTGTCGCGACCTCTCCGGCATCGGCGGAGTCGAGAGACCGGGGATCGTGCACCGGCTCGACAAGGAGACCTCGGGGGTCCTGGTGGTCGCCAAGAACGACCAGGCGCACCGCTCGCTGGCGTCCCAGTTCAAGGCTCGGACCGTGGCGAAGACCTACGAGGCCCTGGTCTGGGGTCGCCCACGATGCGACAGCGGTGTGATCGAGGCCGCCATCGGCAGACACCCCTCGGCGCGCGTCAGGATGGCCGTGCGTCCCGGCGGGCGGGCCGCGCGTACGGCGTATCGCGTGATGTCGTCCTGGGGTGTCGTGTCGATGCTCGAGGTGCGCCCCGAGACCGGACGCACACATCAGATCCGCGTGCATCTCAGCCACTTGGGGCACGCGATTGTCGGAGACCGGCTGTATGGGGGGCGTCGTGGCCTCCCCTCGACCCTCCCGGCTCTCCAGGAGGCCCTGGCGGCGTTCAACGGACTGGGCCTGCACGCACGCCGCCTGGCTTTTGCACATCCCCGCTCGGGCGAGTGGCGTGAGTTCGGCGCACCGCGGCCGCCCGAGCTGCAACGCCTGGTGCTTCGCCTTGAGGCTCTCGGGGGCGGAGCCCCTCCCTCCGCCCGGGCGCGAACATCATGAAGAGAGGGTTCGCCATCCTGGGTGCGGGACGGCTTGGGAGGACGCTCGGCCGTCTTCTTGCCCTCCGAAACTATCCCCCCGGCGGCCTGTCGTGCCGCACCTTGCGTTCGGCGCGACAGGCGAGCGCCTTCATCGGCGGCGGAACGCCGACCACGTCCAACCCCCAGGCCGCGACCCGCGCTCCGCTGGTCCTCATCGCCACGCCGGACCGTGAGATCGTCCCGGTGGCGCGGGAGCTCGCAGGCGCACGGCTGGCGTGGACGGGACGGATCGTCGCCCATACGAGCGGCGCCCTCTCCTCGCTGGCCCTGGCTCCCCTGAAGAGCCGGGGCGCATCGGTGGCCTCCATCCACCCCTTGGCCAGCGTGGCTGCCCCGCGACCCGACGTGGAATTCCGCGGCACCCCGTTTGCCATCGAGGGCGCCCCGAAAGCCGTGCGCGTCCTGCGCGGGATGGTCCTGGACATCGGAGGGCTTCCGGTCACGATTCCGCGAGAGGCAAAGGCTCTGTACCACCTGATCGCCTGCATTCTCTCCAACGACCTGGTGGCCTTCCTGGCCTGCGGCTTCGAGAGTGCCAGGGGGTTGGGTCTCGGCCCACGTCAGGCCGCCCGGCTCTACTTGCCGCTCATCCGGGGAACCGTGGAAAACGTAGCCGGCCTCGGTCCCGTCAAGGCTCTGACAGGGCCGATCTCACGAGGAGATATCGCGACGCTCCGCCTGCATACGGAAGCGCTGCGCACACTCCCGGCCGACGTCCGCCGACTGCACCGGATCCTGGCCCTGCGTTCGACCGACCTCGCCCTGCGGGCCAGGACGATCACACCCGAGCTTGCGGCGCGGACCGCCCGCCTGCTCGGGGCCCTGCCTTGATCTCGCTGTTCCGGGAAATTACATTCGGGAAATGCGGAGGATCGGCGGAGCACCGTCTTCGGATCGAATCGACTGTCGGCCGGAGACCGTCCGGGGGGCCGGGATGCGATCACCTGAGAGCCGGGGAACAGAGGCGGGATCAACCCTGGATGATGTCGATGCAGACACCGTTGGGGGCCTGGCTCGGCGAAATCATCCCGGGCTCACCATGGCATTTTGTGACGTCGGTCAGCTGAGAGAAAGCGTGCAGCAGACAGCAGCCGCAGCTGTCGCCGTTGCACAGAAACGTGCCGGCGCCCACGACAGCGGGGAGCTTGGTCGGCGAGGTGGACAGGTTCCCCTGCCGATCGACGGCCTCGATCTTGAACTGGAGCGTGCTGCCCACATCGGCCGCAACCGGGATCTCCTTCTTGGAGCGCATGACGCAGTCATTGAGAAAGCCCGAGGCATTCTTATCGGCGAAGGCGAATTTCCTGGTAAAGAGGTTGTCCCCCTTCACGAGATCGCCCGAATTGATCTTGTAAATGGCAGCGCTGCACGTGCAGATCTGGTTGGGGATGTCCACGTCGCAGCTCTCTTCGACCAGGGCCCTCTGCTCGAAGGGAAAGTCGATCGTGGACCCGTCATCGAACAGGACGAGCGAGGTCTCGGTGGTGCTGTCCGGCGGAACGAAGCTGGCGCTGACCAGGAGGATGTTGCTCTGTTGGGAGGTCGACTCGGGGTCGGTCACCTTCGCGCGGAACGACAGCTCGGTGTACGTGCCCTCGATGAAGGTGCCAGGCACCTACGTCGCTGTACACCACGATCGGGTTCCCGTCCTGATCGACCGCCTTCGTCCAGCCCCTGCCGGTCTGCGGCTGCGCGTCCAGGATCCCGTTCTTGCAGAGAAGAGCGTTCACGATGTCGGTGAAGTCGCAATCGACAGGAGTTTGAGGGTTGGCAAAGTTCGGATCGACGGTCTCGATCGTGGGCGGACTGCCGAAGATCCTCCGTTCCGGAGCCGTGTCCGCCGTCTTGCTGCACGACAGGAACGCAAGCAGTGCGATCGGGAGCAGCGCCGGGAGGAACCGCTTCAACGTCATCAGGTCACGACCTCCGGAGCGTTCTTGGCCTTTGCCGAGGGGCGCTCCCGGCCCACGGGTCCATCGTGCTGCCGGTCATGGGACGGGACAAATGGTGGAATGCCGACTCTGTCGAATGACACCAGCGGGGGCGCCGGAATCCCGGCCCGACATCGTTCCAGACCCCCTGAGAATCAGTCACTTGGCGCGATCCCGCACCCCGAACGCGGGCTAAGTGTACGGGGAGGTCCAGGGGCTGTCAAGGTCAAATCCGGCGCCTTGCGGCGCAGATACAGCATTGTATCCCGGCCCATTGGGGGACGGTGGATTGACACCGCCCGCCTGGCCGTCTGACGGAGCCCGGGATGCCAGGAAAGACGATACTCAGCGGCGACCTGAGCGCCATCAATCTCGCCGACATCTTCAATCTTCTCGGTATGTCGAAGAAGGGCGGCGTCCTGAAGCTGGCGCGCAGCGCCGAGACGCGCTCCCTGCACTGGGAGCTGGGCGAGATCGTCTTCGCGCGCTCCAACTCCGTCCGCGACAGCCTGGGCAACTTCCTCGTCCGCAAGGGGATCATTACGCCCGAGCAGAACGCCGTCTCGGCCTCCAAAATCGATGAAATCACCCGTCACGGGAAGGTGCTGGTGCGCATGGGATTCATCACCGCCGACCAGCTTCTTTGGGCGGTGAAGCAGCAGGTGCTGGAGATCGTCTACTCGCTGTTCCACTGGCGCACCGGATTCTTCGAGTTTCTGGAGGGGGAATCGGACGCCAAGGAGAAAATCACCCTGTCGATGTCCACCACCAAGATCATCATGGAGGGGATCCACCGTCTCGATGAGTGGGCGAAAATCCGCACCCTGTTCCCCGACGACTCGGTGGTCCTGGAGCCGGTCCTCGGGCCGGCGGCAGTGGCCGCCCGGCCCGATCTCGGCGCCGAGGACAGGAGGATCCTGGCGCTGGTGGACGGCTCGCGGACGATCGGCGAAATCTCCAACCTGTCGCGGCAGGGCGAGTTCGAGTGCTCCTGGCTGATGTTCAACCTGGTCTCGTCGGGCGTGTTGAAGCTCCGGGGCGCCCAGGCCACGGCCCGGCGCGCCGCCCGCTGACCCTTGAGGCGCCGCGCCTCAGCCGCCCCGGCGCTCGAGCCGCGCCACGCACTCCACGTGGTGTGTCTGGGGGAAAAGGTCGAGAGGTCTCACCGAGCGCAGGACCATCCGTCCATGGCGCAACATCAGCCTGAGATCACGTGCCAGCGTCGCCGGATCGCACGACACGTAGACCACCCGTTGGGTGTCCGCGCTCCCGATCGCCTCGGTCGCTGCCGGCGCGAGCCCCGTGCGCGGAGGGTCGAGGAGGACGGCGTCCCAGGGCGACTCCCGCAGGAGTCCGGGGAGCGCGTCGACGATATCCCGGCACAGGAAACGCGTGTTCGAAAGCCCCGCGCTTGCCGCGTTGTCACGGGCCGCGGACACCGCCTCCCGCGACGCGTCGACCGCCACGGCCTGCCGCGCCGCCCGCGCCACGGGCAGTGTGAACAGCCCAACGCCGCAGTAGAGCTCGAGGATCGCCTCCCCCGCGCCCGGGACGAGCGCCTCGAGGACGGCCGCACGCAAGGCTCCCGCCGCCGCGGCGTTCGGCTGGAAGAAGGCCCAGGCAGGGACCTTCAAGCGGTCTCCCTCCACTTGCTCGAAGAGATGGTCGCGACCCTGCAGGATCGATTCCCCCGACGGTCGGTCGTGACGATCGAACTCCCGACGCACCACGCCGACGATGCGAGGAAAGCTCCGGGGAAGATCCTGCGCGAGCTGCAGGAGGGCGGGCGGATCCCCGCGTCCGGTTTCCAGGATCACCAGGATCTCGCCGGTGGAACGCGCCATCCGGATTCCGAACCGGCGCAGCAGGCCACGGCGTCGCTGCGGGTCCCAGGCCTGCAGGCGGAGCGCCTGCGCTCTTCGCCCGACGAACACACGGACCTCGTTCGCCAAGTCCGGCATGAGAAGACACCGCTCGATCGGCGCGATCTCCTCGGGATGTCCGGCGCGGTGGAGGCCGAGCGCCGGCCCCCCGCCGGGGCCGACCCCCCAGTCAAAATCCATCCGGAAGCGGTACATGGTCGGCTCACCAGCCTGCAGCACGTCCTGAACCGGGGGTTCGTCCAGCCCCCCGACTCTGCGCAGCATTGCGACCACCTGCAGGCGCTTCGCCTCCGCCTGGGCCGGCGGCGACAGATGTTGGAGATCGCAGCCGCCGCACTCTCCGTAATGCCGGCAGGGCGGCACGATCCGGTCCGGAGACGGGCGCAGGACCTCGAGGCAGTCGCCCTCGGCATAGCCCGCACGCACGCGCCTCACGCGCACGCGGACGCTCTCCCCGGGGAGCGCCCCCTTCACGAAGACCACAAATCCGCTGACGCGGGCCACCCCGCGGCCGCCAAAAGCCAGGTCGGCGATCTCGAGCGTGACCTCCTCTCCCATGCGGAGTGGCGCACCGGGATGGCTCACGGCGCGGCCCCCAGCACGCGTGGTTGTCGCTCTCGCGGCACCGACGTATATTCATCCGGCACTCTGTGGGGGAGACCGTGGGCCGGCTGACGACGATGGCGACATCCCGTGACGGAGTGGTGGACCCGGAGGGGCATGACGATGCGCCGCGCGCGCGTTCCATGCAGGACGTCGCCCCGAAGGACACCTGGACCGTCTTCAAGATCATGGGCGAGTTCGTGGAGGGTTTCGAGACTCTGCGCCCGATCGAGCCCGCCGTGTCGATCTTCGGGGGCTCCCGCGTCCGCGTGAACTCGCGATACTACCGCAAGGCCGTGCAGGTCGCGCAGGCCCTGGCGCGGGAGGGGTTCTCCATCATCACCGGGGGCGGTCCCGGGATCATGGAGGCGGCCAACTTGGGAGCCCGGCGCGGGGGCGGCCGATCGATCGGACTCAACATCCGCCTGCCGTTCGAGCACCGTCCCAACCGCCATATCGATACGCTGGTGAACTTCAATTACTTCTTCGCCCGCAAGGTGATGTTCATCAAATACGCTTGCGCCTACGTGGTGTTTCCCGGGGGCTACGGGACGCTCGACGAGGCGTTTGAGGCGCTGACGCTCGTCCAGACGCACAAGGTGGACAACTTCCCCGTCATCATGATCGGCAGCGACTTCTGGAAGGGGATGATCCGCTGGATCGAGCGCGAGATGCTCGGGCGCGGGATGATCGCCAAAGAGGACCAGCGGCTCTTCACCCTGACCGACGACGCGCAGGAAGTCTGCCGCCTCGTGCGCGAGGGATGGCGCAGGCGAGTTCAGTCCAACGGCGCCAGCGCACGGTCCTGAAGCCGGTGACTCAATGCACCCGGGCGGCGTCTTCCGGGTTCGACATGTCCAGGAGCGGCCGGCGCCCGGCGAACCCGTCCGGGATGCGGTGCCAGAACCCGATCCTCGGCTCACCGTACTTCCAGCACAGGTAGACGATCTCGTTATTGAACAGGCAGGGGAAATCGATCAGACCTGCCTCCGGGCCGTTGACCAAGCAGCCGTTCGCGTGAATCTGCCCGATCAGCTTCTTGACCGTCTCGAGCAGGCGCGGTGCGATCGCGCGCGCCTCGACGTGTTTGGCGAGCTCGGGGCTGCCCAGGGGCACTCTGGCCTCTCCCGCGGCCTCCTCGATCTCGGACCGGATTTTCCGGAAAGTCCCGAGCAGCTCCTCGACCGCCGGCCGCAGACTCGGGATCAGGGCGTTGGCTTCATCGACCGTGAAGAACCTGGCGAACGTCTCTGTGTCGCTCATTGCCGCGTCTCTCCGACCACGATTCTAACTGCCGCGCGCCGTGCGAGCAAGCCCGCCGGAGACGGGGCTCAAGGGGCGGTCTGCGGCGCTTCGGGATTCAGGAGGAACAGGACCAGGTCGACCCCCGGCCGGAGGGCATAGCTCTGGCGGAGGTATCCGGAGCCAAGCATGCCGGCGACCCGGTCCGCATCGTCGCCACGGACGATCACCAGCGGCGCCTGCGGATGCTCGATGACGACGCCGAAGTAGCTGACCTCGCTGAAATCACGCAGGTACCAGTTGAGCGGAAGGTAATCGGGCGATAGGATGTCAATCGGTACCGCCTTCCCCCGTGAATCCTGCCGGGCGTACGCTTCCACGCGCGCCACCAGTCGAAGGGCATTGCGTCGGGTCTGAACGTAGACGATTGCGCTGGCCCGGTCGTCGTCGTAACGGACGAACGACAGGATGAAGGCCCGCCGCGCGGACAGGAGCGCCACCGAACCCAGGAGCAGCATGGCCGCCCAGCGCCGCAGCCTCAAGGGCCGCGCGTCGCCGGAAGACGGCGCTCCGCGCGCCCCGGCCTCGAACGCCACGCCCGAGACGAGTGCGAGCGGAAGGACCATGTTGAGCACGAGCCAGGGAGTCTTGTAAGGAATGCAGGAGTAAACGAGAAGGATGGCCACCGACCAGCCGACCAGGAGGAGACCGAATCGGCAGCGGCGCCTCACGGCCGCGGCGCATCCCACGACCGCCGATCCGAGGATCGCCGGCTCGTCCCGCCCCAGGATCCCCAGGAAATACCACCATGGCTTGCCGTGACCGTCGGCGTGCAGGCCCCTTTCGCCCCAGACACGAAGCGCCTGGAAGGGTCGTATCAGCCCGCTGATGTCGCTGAACAGGTCGCTGTAGAGGACGACCGCGACGGCGCACGCCGCGATCGCAAACCCCGCGACGGCGGCCCGGCGCGGCCGCGGCAGCCCGCCGCCCCGCGAAACGAAAAGACCCGCGCCGATCGCGAGGAAGGTGAGACACGCCGTCTCTTTCGTCGCCAGGACGCCGCCTGCCGCGGCCCCCGCAACGAGCAGCCAAGCGGACTTCCCCGACCTCATGCCTCTCACCAGCGCGGAGATCAGAAGCAGCGTCAGGAAAACGAGATAGATCTCGTGGATGTTGTCACGGGAGTAGTAGACCAGCGACGGCGAGGTCGCGATCAGCAGGCCCGAGGCCAGGGCCCCGACACCGCCGATCTCCCGCCGCAGCAGCCAGGGCAGGGCCGCTGTCAGCGAGCCGAGGAGAGCCGGCACGACGCGCAGCATGACCGTCGTCGCCCCGAACAGTGTGATTGGAACAGCGCTCAGGAAATAGAGAAGGGGTCCGTGGTAATTCGTCGCATCATAATGGTACGACCCTTCCCGCACGAGACGCAGCAGGAAGATGACATTGCTTCCCTCGTCGTGGTGCAACGGCCGGATAGCGAGACGCGGTAGGCGCAGCGCCGCGGCGACGATCAGGAGGGTCCACGGCCCCGCGCGCTCCAGGATGAGCCCCGCCGAGCCGGCGTCCGCGTGTCGCGCGCCGGTCATCGCGCCGGTGGCGCCGGCGCGGCGCCCGGGCCGCAGAGGCCGGCCATGTCGTAGACCGCCGTGCCCTGGCTTTCGAACGCGCGCCGTCCGGCCGCCGCCACGCGCCCCGCGTCGGTGCCGTAGCGCCGCCGCTCCCTCTCTCCGACCACGATCCAACGCACGCCGTACCGCCGGATGAGGTCGCAGGCGCGCCCGGCCGCCGGCTCTTGATAAATCGCCCGCACGTCCGCGTCCCGCTCCAGGACACCCTGCCAGCCCTGCCGCCAGACGGCTTCGTGGTTTCCCCAGCCCAGGACGGTTGGCACGCCGCTGAACGTCGCGATGCGCGACGACCACGTGTAGGGCTCGCCTGTCTCTTCGACGACCGCCTCTCCGGTGGAGGCCGACGAGGCGACGAAGGAGGCCGCCTCCGCGTCTCCGGGATAGAGAGCGCGAAACAGCGCCTCCGCATCCGCCCCCGGCGACTGCGCCGCGGCCTCCAGGGCATTCCCCGCTCCGCCCGCCACCGCCGATCGGGCGCGGAGCCAGGCCGCCGTCCCGAGGACCGGATAGATGAGTGCCGCGGCCAGGACGATCGCGACGCATGCCCGGGCCGCGATCGGACCCGCATGCCCCATGCTTGCGCCGCTCTTGCGCGCCAGAAGCCGGATGACGAACGAGGGCGACGCGACTCCGAGCAGCAGCCAGGCGAGGCGGTACAGCTTGAACACCGTGTTCATGCGGTACAGGCTCGTGGGTGCGAACAGGTCGCGGACGTAAACGACTTCGCAGGCGATGGCAGTCAGCAGCCCCACCCCCGCCAGGATCAACGCCAGCCGATCGCGAGCCGGAAGTCTCTCGCCATCACGCCGGCCACGCAGCGCCGCCCTTGACAGGAGAGTCGCCGAAACCGCGGCCAGAACGATGAACGGCAGATACGCCATGAGCCACTCGCCCGGCCGACTCCCGCTGCTCACCCGGCCGAGACCGTGTCCCGCCCCGGCGAGCCCCCTCAGGAACGGCACATAGAGGATCGAGGAGGCCGCGGCCGACAGGACCGTGCCCGCCGTCCGGGTGACCCTCCCTCGTCCCCCTGGCGCGCACGTCACGAACGCGGCCGCGCCGAGAATGACGGGAAAATCCCACGGATGCGTGGCGCCCAGCGCTCCGCAGGTCAGCGCGAAACAGACCGAACGCGCGACCCGCACCGAGCCCGCTTCGACGACCCCCGCCGCCGCGCCAGTGAGGCTCTCCGTCGGAAGGACCTCCGC
>DAISWT010000078.1:0-4316 GCA_036826235.1 Acidobacteriota bacterium
GGCCGACGCCGTGCAGCGCCTGCGCTTCGAGCACCCGGAGGTCCGGGCGGTGGCGATCGTGTCGGGCAAGGAGCGCGTCTTCTCCGCCGGGGCCAACATCCACATGCTGGCGTCGTCGTCGCACGCCTTCAAGGTGAACTTCTGCAAGTTCACCAACGAGACGCGTCTGGCAATCGAGGACGCCTGCGCGCGCTCCGGTCAGCGCTACCTGGCGGCCTGCGGCGGCGTGACCGCCGGCGGCGGCTACGAGCTGGCGGCGGCCTGCGACGAGATCCTTCTGGTCGACGACGGCTCCTCGGCGGTGAGCCTGCCGGAGGTGCCGCTCCTGGGCGTGCTGCCGGGCACGGGAGGACTGACGCGTCTGGTGGATAAGCGCGGCGTGCGGCGCGATCACGCCGACATTTTCTGCACCACGGCGGAGGGGATCAAGGGTCAGCGGGCGGTCGACTGGCGGCTGGTCGATGCGATCGCTCCGAAGAGCCGCTTCGACGGTCTGGTGGACGAGCGCCTGGCGCGGCTGGCGGCCGCTTCGCCCCCGAAGAGCGGGCCGGGCATCGCTCTTGTTCCCCTCAAACTGAGGATGAGCGCCGACGCGTACGCCTGGTCGCTGGTCGACGTCGCGATCGACCGCGCGGCGCGGACCGCCACCCTGCGGCTGAAAGGTCCCGGCGGGCCGCCGCCGGCGGACGCGGCGGCGCTGCGTCGGGAAGGCTGCGACAACTGGATGCTCCGGCTGTTCCGGGAGCTGGACGACGCCATCTGCCGCCTGCGCTTCAACGAGGAGGAGATCGGCTTGTGGCTGATCAAGACGGAGGGCGACGCGGACCTGGTGGCGGCCCACGACGCGGCGATGCAGCGGCTGGCCACCTCCGACTGGCTCGCCCGCGAGGTGATCCTCCTGGCCGCCCGGACGCTACGCCGTCTGGACGTGACCGCCCGCAGCCTGTTCGCCCTCGCCGAGCCAGGGTCATGCTTCGCCGGTTCGATCCTTGAAACGGCGCTCGCGGCCGACCGAACCTACGCGCTCGACGACCCGGGGCGCCCCGTCCGTCTGGCGCTGTCACCGCTGAACTTCGGCGCCCTGCCGATGGGGCACGGCGTGACGCGGCTGCAGACTCGTCTGCCGCAGCGGCCGGAGGAGATCGCCGCCCTGGCGAAGCGGGTCGGGACCGGCGAGCCGGTGCGCTTCGACGCGCGCGCGGCCACCGAGGCCGGGCTGGTGACCATCGCCGCCGACGAGATCGATTACGACGACGAGGTGCGTCTGGCCGTCGAGGAGCGCACCTCCCTGTCGCCGGACGCGCTGACCGGGATGGAGGCGTCGCTGCGCTTCCCCGGCGCCGAGTCGATGGGAGCGAAGATCTTCGGTCGCCTGTCGGCCTGGCAGAACTGGATCTTCCAGCGGCCGAACGCGGTCGGCGACCATGGCGCCCTCAAGTGCTATGGCAAGCCGGAGCGCCCGTCATTCGACTGGAAGAGGACCTGAAGTGCAGCTCCACGAGAAGATCCCGAACAACGTCGAGCTGGCGGGCGACCGGAAGCTGGTGCGCGCGCTCGAGCAGTGGCAGCCGTCGTTCCTGGAGTGGTGGCGGCAGATGGGGCCCGAGAGCTTCCAGGCGGCCGACGTCTATCTGCGGACCGCCGTCTCGGTCGACAGCTCCGGCTGGGCCCACTTCGACTACGTGAAGATGCCGGAGTACCGCTGGGGGATCTTCCTGGCGACTCCGGAAACCGACCGCACGATCGGGTTCGGGGACCAGATGGGTCAGCCGGTGTGGGCCGAGGTGCCCGGCGAGTACCGCAACCTCCTGCGCCGCCTGATCGTGACGCAGGCCGACACCGAGCCGGCCTCGGTCGAGCAGCAGCGCCGCCTCGGGCAGACCGCCCCGAGCATGTACGATCTGAGGAACCTGTTCCAGGTCAACGTCGAGGAGGGGCGGCACCTCTGGGCGATGGTCTACCTGCTGCACCGGTACTTCGGGCGCGACGGCCGCGAGGAGGCCGAGGCGCTCCTGGCGCGTCGCTCCGGCGACCCCGATCGTCCGAGGATTCTCGGCGCCTTCAACGCCCCGATCGACGACTGGCTGTCGTTCTACATGTTCGCCATGTTCACCGATCGCGACGGCAAGTATCAGCTCCTCGCCCTCGCCGAGAGCGGCTTCGACCCGCTGGCGCGCACGACCCGCTTCATGCTGACGGAAGAGGCGCACCACATGTTCGTGGGGGAGACCGGCATCAGGCGCGTGGTGCAGCGCTCCTGCGAGCTGACCAGGCAGGCGCCGGACGGCGACGCGCGGCGTCTCGGCGGGATCGATCTCGCGACCCTGCAGAAATACGTCAATTTCTGGTACTCGGTGTCGCTCGATCTGTTCGGCGGCGAGATCTCCTCCAACGCCGCCGAGTACTTCGCCTGCGGTCTCAAGGGGCGGGCCAACGAGAAGAAGTACGACGACCACCTCGCCCTGCAGGGCTCCTACCGGATGTCGGTGCCGGAGAACGGCCGCCTGGAGGAGAGGGACGTGCCGCTGCGCAACGCCATGAACGAGGTCCTGAGGGACTCTTACATCGACGACAACCAGCGCGGCCTCGACGTGTGGAACAAGACGATCGCCGAGCACGGCATCGATCTCAGGCTGCGCCTTCCCTCCCGCCGCTTCAACCGCCTCATCGGCATCTTCGCCGGCCTTTACTTCACGCCGGGGGGGGAGCCGATCTCGAGGGAGGAGTTCGACAGGCGCCACGACGAGTGGCTGCCCTCCGAGCCGGACCGCGCCTACATCCGGAGCCTGATGAAGCCGGTGTACGAGCCGGGTGTGATGGCCAACTGGATCGCGGCTCCCACCAAGGGAATCGACGGCAGGCCCCTCGCCTACGACTACGTGCGGCTCGTCTGAATTCAGACGACTTTCCTGCCGATCGTCGGCATGACCGCGGATTTCCGGCGCTCAGGAGCCGGGGCTCGGCGCCGCGACGTCGAGGGGAGGCGGGCCGGTGGGAGGGGTCGCCTGGGTGCCCGGCTTCCTCCACGGCTCCTCGGACCCGAAGCGCGTCAGGATGGAGATGCCGAGCGCCAGGACGCTCATGGCGGCGGCGAAGAAGCCGCCGAGTATCGGGACGAGATAAAAAATGGCGTAGACCGCGAACCCGCCCAGGACGGAGGCGAAGTGGGACAGGTCGCGCTTCAGGACGTTCCGCCCGATCCTCTGGCCCAAGAGGAACAGGAGGGACGCCAGGCCGATCCATTTGATCAGCTTCGCCGCCAGCCCGAGGGCGATCGCCAGAGGGATGCCGATGAGAGTGACCGCCAGGATGACGCACAAGACGACCGTCCCGCAGTAGCCGAGGAGGCCGGCCAGCACCGCCGTGCCCCAGCGCTTCGGGAAGGCCTCGGCGATGAGCGACAGGCGGCGCGGCACGAGCGCCGTGATCAAGAGCAGCACCAGGAAGAGTCCCGCGAGCTTGGCCAGCTTGATGAGGAGGCAGATCAGGAACAGGTGCCACCATGAGAAGCCGCCCCTGAGGAAGGGCACGAAATCGAGGAAGTTGAGATTCACCGTCTCGCCGCCGACGTGAGCGCCCGGGGCCCGGCTGAGGGGCCCGCCGACGCTGACCATGTCGCCGCTGATGTCGGCTTCGTCCGCGATGTGCATCGGCGTCATGATCCCGACGACGTCGCCGTCGACCTTGCCGCTGATCTCCATGCTCCCGAGAATCACCACGACGTCGCCCGTGACCTCCCCCTCGACCCGCACCTTGCCGAGGATCGCCACGAGGTCGTCGTCATGCACCGCTCCCTTGGGGACGTAGGCCACGTCGGAGATGGTGACGCTCGACCGGCTCCTGGAGATGTGGATGTGCGACCGCCACCTCGCCTCGCCGCTTTCCTGTGAAGTCGCCGGAGAGGCGGTGGCCTTCGGGGAGGGCCCCCGCTCGCGCGTCTGGGCCGAGAACGCCGGAGCGGCGGCGAGACACAGGACCGCGGCGATCAGGGCCGCAATGACGCGTGGCTTCATCGGATTCCTCCTCAAGCGCCCACCCGCGGCGCGGTCTTGCGGGCAGCGGCGAAGACATAACTGCTGAACAGGATCGACAGGACGCCGCCGGCGGCCGCCAGCATCCCGGCGCCGCGCGCTATCGGGGCCGCGATCGCCAGAAGCGCCCAGACCTTGCGCAGGACCGGCAGGGCGTCGGAAAGGACGCGGCCGCCGGCCTCGGCGAACAGCCTCCCGAAGACCACCAGGACGTGCCAGGTGGACGTCCCCAGGCGGACGATTTCCCGCACTCCCTCGTCGCCGCCTATCACCAGGACGAGCAGG
>DAISWT010000078.1:4428-9829 GCA_036826235.1 Acidobacteriota bacterium
GGTCCGGCAGGATGGCGTCGCGCTCGGCGAGGATGCGCGCCATGACAGCGGGAGCGACGTCGCAGTCCACCGTCTGTCGGCGCAGCGGCCCCAGGGCCTCGTCGGCCCAGCGTTCGTCCGCGCCCGCGGCGTCCATGCCGCCGGGCCGGCGCCACGCCTGGAGGCGGGATCGGGGGGAACCGGGCCGTCCGGCGGTCACGACGGATGCTCCGTCGCGCCGGCGGGGGCCAGGGCGGGGGAGTGTCTCCTGATGATCTCCTTGAGCAGGGCGCGCGCGCGGAACAGCCTCGACTTGATCGTTCCTTCCGGGAGGGCGAGGGCGCGGGCGATCTCCTCCAGGGGCAGCCCCTCGATGTGGGCCAGGACCAGCGGCGCACGGTAGTGCCGCGGGATACGGCCCAGCGCCTCCTGCAGCAGGCGGGCGCGCTCCTTGTCGATCGCCTCCTGGTCCAGGGACGGACGACCGTCCGACAACGTCGGGGGGAGCTCTTCCATAAGGCTCTCGTGACGGGTGCTGCGCCTGCGGTCGAGGGCGGCGTTGACGGTGATCCGGTACAGCCAGGTGGACAGGGCGTGCTCTGGCCGGTAGCGGGCCAGGCTGCGGTACACCTTGAAGAACACCTCGCTGCTCACGTCCTCGACCTCCTCCCGCGGGATGCCCATGCGCAGGGCCGCCGTGGCCACCAGGCGCTGGTACCGTCGGATGAGGATCTCGAACCCTTCGACCCGGCCCGCCAGCACCTCACGGATCAGCTCGATGTCCGCGGGCTCGCTGGCCATCCGTCCTCCGCCGATCCGAAACGATTGTACTGACGCGCCTTTCCCGAGGTTCCGTCAAAAAGCGGGCCCGGGGGTCTTCCGGGCGGGGCGCCCGGGCGGGAACGAATGCGTAACCGGTGAGGATGCGGGCCGCCCCGGCCAGTCAGTGGTCGAGGTTGAACATGACCAGGCGGGGCTCCGACATCTCGTGCATGGCGTAGCGTGGCCCCTCGCGGCCGATGCCGGAGTCGCGCGTTCCGCCGTATGGCATATTGTCGACCCGCATGGTCGGCACGTCGTTGACCATCACGCCGCCGACGTGCAGGTTCTGTACGGCGTGGCGGATGAGCCGGATGTCGTGGGTGAAGACCCCCGCCTGAAGACCGTAGGTCGAGTCGTCCGCCATGGCCACCGCCTGGTCGAAATCGCGGTACCTGGCGAGGCTCACCAGCGGGCCGAAGACCTCCTGGCAGGAGACCCTCAGGCCGGGGCCCGCGTCGGCCACCACCGCCGGGGACACCACGTTGCCGCTCTTCGCGCCACCCGCCAGGAGGCGGGCGCCGGCGGATTTCGCCTCTGAGATCCAGGACACGATCCGGTCGGCGCTGGCGGCATCGATCACCGGTCCGACCACGGTCGCGGGGTCCTTCGGGTCGCCCACCTTGAGCTTCGCAACGCCCTCGAGAAATTTCCTTTCGAAGACGCCGTAGATCGGCTCGTGCACCAGGATGCGCTGCACCGAGATGCACGACTGGCCGGCCTGCGCGAAGCCGCCGGCGAGGCACTTCGACACGGCGTAGTCCAGGTCGGCGTCGGAGTGCACGATGCAGGCGGCGTTGCCGCCCAGCTCGAGCGTGACGCGCTTCTTCCAGGCCTTCTGCTTCAGCCGCCAGCCGACGCCGACGCTGCCGGTGAAGGTCAGGAAGGGAAATCGATCGTCCGTCGCCAGCCGCTCGCCCACGGCCGGCTCGCAGTTCACCACGTTGAACGCGCCCGCGGGGGCCCCCGCCTCGTGCACGATCTCCGCCAGGGTGAGGGCCTCCAGTGGCGTCTGGCGCGCCGGCTTCAGGACCATGCTGCTGCCGATGGCGAGGGCGGGCGCCAGCTTGTGCGCCACGAGGTTAAGCGGAAAGTTGAACGGCGAGATCGCGGCGATGGGACCGAGGGGCACCATCATGGTCATGGCGAAATAACCGGTGGTGTGCGCCTCGATGTCCACGGGTACGAGCTCGCCGGTCCAGCGCTTCGCCTCTTCGGAGGCGAGGGTGAACGTGCCGACGCAGCGGGCCACTTCGGCACGGGCGTACTGGATCGGCTTGCCCATCTCGTCGGTCATGGTCGCCGCGATCTCGTCCTTGCGGCGCGATACCCCCTCGGCGATCGCGCGCAGGATCTCGGCGCGCCGCCCACGGGACAGGGCGCCCATCTCCTTGAAGGCGCGCAGCGCCGCCAGCGTGGCGTCCTCCATCTCCTGCTCTCCGCCGAGGTGGACCCGGGCCACCTCGCGCCCATCGTAGGGGCTGACGACCGGCATGACCCTGCCGGTGCCGCGCCACGTGCCGTCGATGAACAGTTTTCTTTCCAGGGACATGTTTCACCTCGCGCCAGGAGCGCCGCGCTCCGCCCGGGGGAGAGAGGATGGGCAAGAGTATAGACCAGGACGCTCGCTCATGGCGCGAAGGCAACGGTGGTATCATCCGCCGTCCCATGTCCCGTTCCTCGGCCGGGCATCCGGCCTCGGTGCCGCTGGACGCGCCGCGCAGCGCCCAGTCCCTGCGCGAGGCCCGGGAATTCTGCGCGCGCCTGGCGCGCGAGCACTACGAGAACTTTCCGGTCGCCTCGTGGCTGGTGCCGGCGCGCGTGCGGCCGGCGGTGCAGGCGATCTACGCGTTCGCCCGGGTGGCGGACGATTTCGCCGACGAGGACGTGCACGAGGGCCGGAGGCTCGAGCGTCTCGACGAGTGGCAGGGGATGCTCGACGACTGCTTCCGCGGCGTGGCCATCCATCCCGTCTTTGTCTCGCTGCGCGCGGCGGTCGAACGCTTCGGCCTGCCACGCCAGCCGTTCGTCGATCTGCTGGCCGCGTTCAGGATGGATGTGACCCGCAGGCGCTATCCGGACGAGGCGGCGCTGCTCGCGTACTGCCGTCTCTCCGCGAACCCCGTCGGGCGGCTCCTGCTGCGTCTCTTCGATCTCGACGCCCCGCAGCACGCGCCACAGTCGGATGCGATCTGCACGGCGCTCCAGCTCGCCAATCACTGGCAGGACGTGGCCGTCGATCTGGCGAGAGACCGGATCTACCTGCCGGCGGACGCGCGGCAGCGCTGGGGCGTGACGGAGGACGATCTGAGATCGCGGCGCGTGACGGACGGGTTCCGATCGCTGATGCGCGAGCAGGTTGGACGCGCGCGCGCGCGGTTCGCGGAGGGCCGTCCTCTCTGCAGCGCGGCGCGCGGCCGCTTCGGCCTTGAGCTGCGGCTCACCTGGCTGGGCGGGCAGCGCATCCTCGACAGGATCGAAGCCGCCCGCTGCGACGTCCTGACGCGGCGGCCGAAGCTGGGGTCCTGGGATGCTCTGGTCGTCTTCCAGCGGGCGCTGTTGTGGGCCGCGTGAGCTCCGGCGCCGGGCCCGGGCCGGTGGTCGAGGCGGCCGGTCCGGCGGCCCGGAGAGGGCGCCGGGCCCGCGGCTCGGCGGGGTCGTCTTTCCATTATTCCTTCGGTCTGTTGCCACCGGAGCAGAAGCGTGGCATCGAGACCGTGTACGCCTTCTGCCGGGCCGTCGACGACCTGGCCGACGAGGGGCCGATCGATCCCGGACGGGCCGCCGCCGGGCTGCGCGCCTACCGCGAGGAGATCGCCCTGTGCTACGGAGGAAGGCCGGCGCTTGCCGTCACGCGCGATCTGCAGGCCTGCGTGCGGCGCTTCGGAATCCCCCGGGAGCCGCTGGAGGATCTGCTGGCCGGCGTCGAGATGGACCTCCGAGTGACGCGTTACAGGACCTTCGAGGACCTGCGCGTCTATTGCCGGCGCGTGGCCTCGGCCGTCGGGCTGATCTGCCTGCCGATCTTCGGCTGCCGTCACCCGCGAAGCCGCGATTACGCCGTCGATCTCGGGATCGCCCTGCAGCTCACGAACATCCTGCGCGACCTCAAGGCCGACGCGGCTCGCGGGCGGATCTACCTGCCGCTCGATGACATGGCCTCCTTCGGGTACAGCGAGGCGGAATTGCTGCGAGGGGCCCGGACGGAGGCCTTCGTGGCGCTGATGCGGCAGCAGGCCGGCAGGGCGCACCGGCATTTCGAAAGTGCGGCGCGCGCCCTGCCCGAGTCCGACCGGCCGCGTCTTCTGGCCGCGGAGGTGATGCGCGCCATCTACGCGAAACTCCTGAGGCGCATCGAGCGCGACGACTTCCGGGTGTTCGAACGGCGCTTCGCCGTTCCGCGCCTCACGCAGCTCGGGGTGGCGCTGCGGGCCTGGCTGCTGGGCGAAGTCTAACGCGCGGGTGGGAATCGAGCGATGCAGGGCGGGGCCGGAAGGACCCCCGAGGCGATCGTGGTCGGCGGCGGCTTCGCGGGCTTGTCAGCCGCCACGCTGCTCGCCGAACGCGGCGTCCGGGTCCTCCTCCTCGAGGCGCGCCCCTACCTGGGTGGTCGCGCCAGGTCGTGGGTCGATCCGCAGACGGGCAGCACGGTCGACAATGGGCAGCACCTGTTCCTGGGGTGCTACCGCGACACGCTTCGCTTCCTCGATCGACTCGGGTCGGCCGATCGGCTGAACCTGCAGCCGCGCCTGTCCGTCCCCTTCGTCGAGCCTGGAGGGGCCGTCTCGGTCTTCGCGCTTCCACCCCTGCCGGTCTTCTCCTGGAGTCTCCTGACGGGGCTGATGCGGTTCCCGGGTCTGGCTTTCCGCGAGCGTCTCGGCCTGCTGCGCGTGGCGCGGGAGGTCCACCGCCGCTCGCGCCGGGCTTCCCCGGCCGCCGCCGACGAGCTGGACGACCTCAGCGTGTCGTCCTGGCTGCGAGCGCTGGGCCAGTCGGCGCGCGCGGAGGAAAGACTGTGGCATCCGCTCGCGACCGCGGCGCTGAATGAGGATCCCGGGCGAGCCTCCGCGGCGTTATTTCTCCCGGTCCTGCGTGAGCTGTTCCTGCGCGGAGCCGGTGGTTCCCGCCTCGGTCTCCCGCTGGTCGGGCTGACCGACCTCTACGCCGATCCCGCGGCGCACTACCTGCGCGCGCGCGGTTCCGAGGTCCGGTTGCGCGCGCAGGTGCGGGGGCTGATGTTCGAGCGGGGACGCTGTGCCGGCGTGCTCCTGTCCGACGGAGCGCGCGTCCCCGCCCCGGACGTCATCGTCGCGGTGCCCCCGGGCGAGCTCCTTGAGATGCTCACGCCCGAGGTCGCGTCCGAGCCGTTCTTCGCCCGCTGCTCCCGTCTCGAGACGTCGCCCATCGTGTCGATCTACCTCTGGTTCGGCAGCGCGATCACCGATCTGCCCCTGGCCGGGCTCATCGGCGGGCAGTGGCAGTGGATCTTCAGCCGCCGCGCCTTCATCGGCGGGGGTGGAGCGGGCTTCGGAGTCACGCTGGTGCGGAGCGCCGCGCGCGTCTTCGTCGAAGGCCTGAAGCGCACCGGAAGAGGCCTCACGCG
>DAISWT010000079.1:0-9819 GCA_036826235.1 Acidobacteriota bacterium
CCCGCGACGTGGGTCCCGTGGCCGTAGTAGTCGGCCAGGCCGGTCTCGTGCCCGACGATCTCGACCTCGACGATCGGCTTCGAGCCGATCGGCCGCTTGAAATCCGGATGGAGCTGCACGCCGGTGTCGATCAGGGCGATCCCCACGCTCCGGCCCGTCAGACCGGCTCCCCACCACCCCGGCATCGAGGCCGCCCGATCGGCCCGGACCGCGCGGTAAGCCACGTCCAGGTGCGCCTTCACGGGTGAGTCGAGAGAGATGCGCTCGACGTTCGAATCGTTCGCCAGCTGCAGCAGGGACCCAGCCGACACCGTGGCGGAATAACCAGGGATTGCGGTGTATGTGGTCTTGAGCAGGCCGCCCAATAGCTGCAGGAGATTCAGCTCGCTCGAGTCGGGCGGGTTGTACGTCTGCACGATCACCGCCACCGGCTGGTCCGCCGGCCCGTTCAGGAGCGTCTGCAAGTCGCCTGAGAGCTTGGCGACGAGACCCGTCACGGCGCCGAGCAGCGGATCGAGGGGCGACAGCAACTGCGCGGTGGTCGACGTCAGCGAGCCGAGGAGCGAGAGCTGGGCCCGGGCCTGCGCACCGGACACCAGCGAGAGAATCAGGACGATCACGCTCAAGGCTGCCGGCTTGCGGAACGTGCGGCGATGGCATGCCATGGGAGCCTTGCGAGAAGCAAGACCTCTGCCAGAAGCGGCCCGATTCGGGAACGGGCCTCAACTCCTTGGTGGACAGTGGTTTTGCAAGGGGGGGCAGAACAATCGCGCCGGCGCTCCGGGACGGGGAGTGTCGGATTCCGCGACGGACAGGCGCCTTCCGGCGCCCGGCGACCTCGCTAACTATTCTGTCTCAATGGCCTGTCTCCATCTGACCAGGCTCTGGACAGCGCGAGTCCACTCTCTGGTCACCCCGAACGCAACCTGCCTCGATTCTTCGCGCTGCCTCATCGCCGGCCGGGTGGCGCGCGGCCGAGCACGCTGGCGACCTCTCCGGTGATCAGACGGGCGCCGCTGTCGTGGCGCAGGTAGAGCCAGGCCCACTGCAGCATCACCAGCAGGCGGTTGCGGAACCCGATCAGGAAGTAGATATGGACCAGCAGCCACGCCAGCCAGGCGATGAACCCCGAGAGCTTGAGTCGCCCGAATTCCGCGACCGCCGCGGCGCGCCCGATGGTCGCGAGCGAACCTGCATCGCGGTAGCGGAACGGCGCATGGGGGAGCCCGCGCACGGCGCGCAGGATGTTGCGCGCCGCATGCCGGCCCATCTGCTTCGCCGCGGGGGCGACTCCCGGCACCGGCTTACCGTTCTGCCGCAGGGCCGCGAGGTCGCCGATCACGAACACCTCCGGGTGGCCGGGGAGAGTCAGGTCGGGGGCGACTGGAACGCGCCCGGCCCGGTCGAGCGGGATGCCCAGGGACCCGGCGATCGGCGAGGCGGCCACGCCCGCGGCCCAGAGCACGTTGCGCGCCTGAAGGCGGCGCTCTCCCAGCGACACGCCGGTCGCGTCGATCGACGTCGCCGCCGTGCCGGTGATCACCTCGACCCCGAGCTCCGCGAGCTCCCGCGCCGCCTCCTCCGACAGGGCCGGCGCGAACGCGGGCAGGATGCGCGGCCCGGCCTCGATCAGGGCGACGCGCGCTGAGGCGGGATCGATGCTGCGGAAGTCCGTCCTCAAGATGAGGCGGGCGATGTCCGCCAGGGCCCCCGCCAGCTCGACACCGGTCGGGCCGCCCCCGATCACCACGAAGGAGAGCCAGGCGCGCCGTGCCCCCGGGTCCGGATCGCGCTCGGCCGCCTCGAAGGCAAGCAGGATCCGCCGGCGGATCTCGAGCGCGTCCTCGATCGTCTTCAGCCCCGGCGCGAACGGGGACCAATCGTCGTGACCGAAATAGGAGTGGGAGGCGCCCGTGGCGATGACCAGGTAGTCGTACGGCACCTCGCCGTCCGCGAGCACCACTCGGCGTCCTGCGACGTCCACGGCGGTCGCCTCGCCGAGCAGGACGGTGGCGTTCTCCTGCCGGCGCAGGACCCGTCTGATCGGCACGGCGATGTCGCTCGGGTTGAGGGCCGCCGTGGCGACCTGGTACAGGAGCGGCTGGAACAGGTGGTGGTTGCGCCGATCGACCAGGGTCAGGCGCAGCGGCGCGCGCCGCAGCGCCCGCGCGGCGTCCAGGCCCCCGAAACCGCCTCCGAGGATCACCACGCGCGGGAGCACGGGTGGCGGGGTCACGGCACGGAGCAGCGTCGCCTCAAGGCGGCGGTCTCCGGCCGCCCGGCCCTCACTTGCTGAAGACGAATTTGTTGGGCGTTCCTTCCATCACCGAGCCCTTGGGTGGGCGCCAGAGGACGAGCTTTTCGATCTCCCCGGCGAGCGCGAAGTCCCTCTCGGTGATTCCCGCCGAGGCGTGGGTCTTCAGTTTGACCCACAGCTTGCCCCAGGTGACCTCGAGGTCGGGGTGGTGATACGCCGCCTCGCTCAGGAAACCGATGGCGTTGACCAGCATCAGCGTCGTCGGCCAGCCGTCGGTGCTGTACTTGCGGCGCAGCCAGCCGTCCTCGAGCTTCCATCCGGGGAGCTCCTTCTCGAGTCGCGCCGTCACTTCGCTGTCCGGAATGACCGGAAGCTTTTCAGGCATGAGACACCTCCCGTTCCCAGTTACTCCAGGACCCACTTGCGCTTGTCGCGATTGAAATACATGTGGCGCGGCATCGAGCGATCCTCCTTCAGGAGATCCTGCACGGAGGGCTTGCCCTTGAGCGCCTTCTGGATCGCCTCCTTCATGGCGGTCCGGTTGTTGCGGTACAGCTCGTTGAAATCGGCGTCCTTCATTTCGGCCAGGCGTGGATCGACCCACACCAGGGCGATGATGCAGAGACTCTCGGCCTTGCTCTTCGGGATGATGCCGGCCTCCACCGCATCAAGCACCCCGTCGGCGATGCCGGCCTGCACCGGCCCGCCGTACACCATCACGTCCGCCATCTTCTTGAGCTGCACCTTCGGAACCATGATGGTGGCCGGCTTCACCATCTTTCCGCCGTCCACCAGGCAGAAGAAGCGCGAGAACCCGGCGCTTTGCCCCATGATCGACGCGAACGCCTGCCCGACCGGTCCGTCCGCCTCCCCGATCACGATCTCCGGCTCGGTCCAGAGCCAGTCCTGGCTGCCTTCCCCCATCGCCTCGCCGAAGCGGATCCTGATCCGATCAGGCATGACTGTCCCTCCGTGTGGAAGTGAAAAACGATACGCCGGGATAACGGCGCCATCCTATCCCAGGCGGGGGAGGAGTGTCATCCGGCCCGCCCGTCCTTACGCGGGCCCGCGCCGGGCGTGTATGATTCGCGAAGATGGTCCAACGTCACTTCCGTCTCGGGTTCGCCGGGTTCGGGAACGTCGGGCGCGCGCTGGCGCGGCTGCTCCTGGAGCGCCGTGACGAGCTGGCCCACCGGCGCGGGCTGACGTTCTCCGTGACCCTCCTGGCCAGCGCGCGCCGCGGCGCGCGGGTCGAGCCCGCGGGAATCGATCTCGAAGTGGCGCTGCGCGACGGCTGGTCCTCACCCGGACGCCTGCAGGACGTTCTCGGGTCGGCACCTCTCGATCTCCTCTTCGAGGCGACGCCACTCGAGCCGCGCACCGGCGAGCCGGCCCTGTCCCACATGCGGGCGGCGCTCGAGCGGGGCGTGTCGGTGGTCAGCGCCAACAAGGGGCCGATCGCCCTGGCGGCGGGCGAGCTGTTCGGGATCGCCCGGAAGACCCGTGCCGGCTTCCGATTCGAATCGTCGGTCGCCGACTGCATGCCGGTGTTCAACCTGGTCGAGGCGGCGGTCCCCGTCGGCCGCCTGCTGCGCTTCCGCGGTGTCCTGAACTCGACGAGCAACCATGTTCTGCAGGCGATCGGGCGCGGCCAGCCGGCCGACGCCGCCGTCGCCGAGATGCAGCGTCTCGGGCTCGCCGAGGCCGACCCGGCGCACGATCTCGACGGCTGGGATCAGGCGGTCAAGATCGTCATCCTGGCGAACGTGCTGATGGGGCGGGACCTGAAGCCGGCAGACGTCGAGCGCACGCCGCTCGCCGCCGTCGATGCCGCCTGGCTGCGGCGGGAAGCGCGCGCCGGACGCACCGTGCGTCTGGTGGGGGAGGTCTCGGCGGACGGTCCGGCGCGCGTCCGTCCGGTGAGCCTGGGACCCGGCGAGTTTCTTGCCTCGCTGCGCGGCGTGTCGCTCGGTCTGACGATCGACACCGAGCTGGCCGGGCCGATCAACGTCTCGAGCGTCGAGCCCCACGTTGAGCAGACCGCCTACGGCATGCTCGCGGACCTGGTGGCCATCCGCGACGGCCGACCGATGGTCCCGACGCCGCTCCTTGGAGAAGATTGAGCGGCATCACCTGGGTCCTCGGCCGCAGCGGCATTGACCGAGCGACGCGACGTCCGGCGGACCCGGCAGCGGCTAACGGCTCGAGCTGCGGGCCGCAGGCCGGCGGGTGCGGCGGGCGCCGCCCGGATCCCCCGCGGCTCCGGGGCTGCGCCCGGAGAGCGCGCGCTCCACCACGAGGCTCCCGAGCCTGCGTGCCGCCTCCCTGCGATCGAGACGGCCCGCCGCCAGCTCGTGCAGCACGACCGCCTTGTAGATTTCGAAGATCCCGCGCCGCAGGGCCTTCCCGAGGATCTCGACCTCGCCGGCGTCGAGTCGCTGGCAGACGAAGCCAAGCTCTTCGCTGGCCGGCCGCCGGTAACCTTCGTGCAAGATTTTCATGGGCGCCTCTTCGTGGTTTCTCCGGACGACGGCGATCTTCGCACACGGCGGCGCGGGGCGCCAGACCCGGCGGTTCCGGGACGCCATGGAGGGTCTTCGCCGCCTGGAGGAACCTATCCCGCGGCGACCCGGGGGCGCTGCACCCATGCCGGGCCGGCAGGGAATCGACCGCGCCCGGCGGGCCGTTTTGGGTGGAGAATACCGGAGAGGTTGGGACCATGCGGCCGCAACGAACAGGCACCGCTCTCATCGTCCTCGCCACGCTCCTGCCCGCGGCGAACGACGCGCAGGCGGGCGACAGTCCCCCGGTCACGGCGCCCTTCCGCGACTACGTCAGGGTCATCGAGCGCCCGTACCTCAGGGTCGCGCTGACGGTCACCGTCATCGACCGGCAGGGGCGGCCCGTGCGCGATCTCCGACGCGACGACTTCACCGTGACCGAAGACGGCAAACCCCTGGAGCTGGCGGACTTCGCGCCCGAAGGGGACAGGCGCGACCGGCCGCTGTCGGTCGCGGTCCTGCTCGACCTGTCGTACAGCATGGCGGGCCAGGTGAAGCGGGTGCGGGAGGCCGCGCAGGCGCTCCTGAAGGGTCTGAGGCCGGGAGACGAGATCATGGTGGCGAAGTTCAACGACCAGCTGACCGTCCTGCAGAATTTCACCGGCGACCGGGACGACCCTGAGAAGACGCTCGGGAGGATCGGCGTCGCCTGGGGCGGGACCCTCCTGTTCCGTTCGATCGGGCAGACCCTGAGGGACCTGCGCGAGCGCCCGGGCCGCAAGGTGATCCTGGTCGTCAGCGACGGCCTCGACAACGACATCGATCGAGGATCGGTCTATCAGTCGCTCTACCTTCAGGACTTACTGAGGTCGTGCTTCCGCACCCAGACCGTGGTGTACGGCATCCGGCCGGGCCTCAGCGCCACGTCCTGGCTGCCGTTCGAGGGCTTCGTGGAGGAGACCGGCGGCCGCCTCCTCTACACCGGCGGTGATCTCGCGACCCTGTTCGCGCGCCTCGGTGAGGAGTTCCTCAGCCAGTACTATCTCGCCTACGACATCGATCCGAAGCTCGCGGCCAAGAGACGGCGCAGCGTTCGCGTCGAGGTCCGGCGTCCCGAGGTGGTGGTGAAGACCGTGCGCGGATTCACGGCGGCCCGCGGCCACGTGCAGATGGGCGTGCGCGATCTCGAGGACAAGGACGCGCGGGTGCGCGCCGACGCCGTCTACGAGCTCGGCTTTGCCTCGGATCCGCGCGCCCTGCAGGCGCTCCTGGGGGCGGTCACCGACAGGGACGAGGGCGTGCGGCGGCTGGCCGCCGCGTCGCTCGGCCGTCTCGGGGCGAGCGAGGGGCTCGGGCCGCTCATCGATCTGCTGGGCGACCCGGCGCCGTCGGTGCGCACGGCGGCGGGCGACGCCCTCGCCCTGTTCGCGGACCGGGCCATCCCGGCCCTCGTGGAGGGGGTGCCGGCGGCGCGCGGCTCCGGAGCGCGGCTGGCCGCTGTCGTACAGCTCCTCGGCAGGGTGGGGGACGACCGCGCCATCGATCCTCTCGCGGCGGTCCTCAGAGGAGGCCCGGCCGGGGCACGGGCGGCGGCGGCGCAGGCGCTGGGTGAACTCGGACTGAGTCCGGGCATTCCCGCCCTGCGCGCGGCGCTGGCCGATCCGACACCCGAGGTGCGCGCCGCATCGGCCCGGTCGATCGTGCGCATCGCCGGCGAGGCCGCGCGCGCCGTCATCGAGGACTATATCGCCCGCGAGACCGACCCGCGCCTGCAAGAGGCGGCGAGAGCCCTTCTGGCTCGTCGGGCCACGCCGTGAACAGGCGTTCGCGGCGCCGGGGGATGCGTTAGAATGAAGCCCATACAGCGGGAGGCACGCGACGATGGCTGAAACCCGATCGGCCGCACCCAAGGTGACCTATGCGACCCTGGCCGCCGGCCAGACGCCCGAGTTCAACAAGGCCTACGACGAGGCGGTCGAGCGGGTCAGGACGATCCTGGGCAGGACGCACGGCCAGTTGATCTCCGGGAAGGAAATCCAGGGTCAGGAGACGTTCGCCGACACCAGTCCCAGCGACACGCGGCTGGTGCTCGGCCGCTTTGCCATTGGCACGCGCGCCGACGCGCGGGCGGCGATCGCGGCGGCCCGCACGGCCTATGAGACCGTCTGGCGCGATCTGCCGTGGCGGGACAGGGTCGGCTACGTCCGCAAGGCGGCGGCCGTCATCGAGAAGCGCCGCTTCGACATCGCGGCCCTCATGAGCATGGAGGTCGGCAAGAACCGCCTGGAGGCGATGGGGGACGGCCAGGAGACGGCCGACCTGATGAGCTATTACTGCGACCTGGTCGAGCGGCAG
Organism: Acidobacteriota bacterium; assembly: GCA_036826235.1. GTDB lineage: Bacteria > Acidobacteriota > Polarisedimenticolia > Gp22-AA2 > Gp22-AA2 > Gp22-AA3. The sequence goes on from DAISWT010000079.1 coordinate 7,114, forward strand.
CGGGGCTACGAGATCCCGATGGAACGCCTTTCCGACAAGGAGGACAACCGGGACGTTCTGCGGCCCTACGGGGTGTGGGTCATCATCTCGCCGTTCAACTTCCCGATGGCGCTGTCGGGCGGACCGAGCTCGGGGGCCCTCCTGGGCGGCAACACGGTCGTCTTCAAGCCATCCAGCGACACGCCTCTGACCGGGTACATGCTGGCCGAATGTTTCCGTGAGGCCGGGCTGCCGGACGGGGTCTTCAACTACGTCACGGGTCCCGGGTCGAGCGTCGGCGAGGAGCTGGTCACGAACCCCGGCGTGGACGGGATCCTGTTCACCGGCTCACGCGACGTCGGGTTCGGGATCTACCGCAAGTTCCCGCGCGCCTACCCGAAGCCGTGCATCGCCGAGATGGGCGGCAAGAACCCGGCGATTGTGTGCGCGGGCGCCGACCTGGACGCGGCCACCGACGGCGTCCTGAAATCGGCGTTCGGTCTGCAGGGGCAGAAATGCAGCGCCTGCTCCCGCATCTACGTCCACCGCTCCGTGGCGAAACAGTTCACCGGGATGCTGGTGGAGAAGACCGGGAAGATCGCCATCGGCGATCCCGTGAAGAAGGAACACTGGCTGGGGCCGGTGATCAACAAGGCGGCGTTCGATCAGTACGCGAGATACGTCGACATCGGACGGAGGGACGGGAGGATCCTGGCCGGCGGCGAGCAGCTCAAGGGCGAGCCCTACGACCACGGTTTCTTCGTGAAGCCCACCATCATCGCGGGCCTGCCGAAGGACCACCGTCTGGCGCACGACGAGATGTTCCTGCCGATCACCTGCCTGTGGGAGGTCGATTCTCTCGACGAGGCGCTCGAGCTCGCCAATCGCACGGAGTACGGTCTCACCGCCGGTCTGTTCAGCAGCGACGACGGGGAGATCGGGAAGTTCTTCGATCGCATCGAGGCGGGTGTGGTGTACGTCAACCGCCGCGCCGGAGCCACCACCGGAGCCTGGCCCGGAATCAACCCGTTCGGCGGCTGGAAGGGGAGCGGATCGTCCGGCAAGGCGAGCGGCGGACCTTACTACGTCACCCAGTTCATGCGCGAGCAGAGCCGCACCTTGATCCGAGGGTAGAAGCCCATCCGAACACCCGGACAGGCTCCTGGGCATCCGTCCGGGCACCTCCGGCCCGGTCATGGAACGGATTGTCGGTAGGACGAGACTGGTCCTGGTCGAGGGGGACATCACGCGCCAGGACGTCGACGCGATCGTCAACGCCGCCAATCCCTCGCTCCTCGGCGGTGGCGGCGTGGACGGGGCCATCCATCGTGCGGGCGGACCGCAGATCCTGGAGGAGTGCAGGGCGGTCGTGGCGCGTCAGGGACGCTGCCCCGCGGGTCAGGCGGTGGTCACGGGCGGTGGCCGCCTGAAGGCGCGCCACGTCATCCACGCCGTCGGCCCCGTGTGGCACGGCGGGAGCCGGGGCGAGGACGATCTCCTGCGCAGCGCCTACATCAACTGCCTGCGGCTGGCGCTGTCGGTGGCGGCCAGGAGCCTGGCGTTCCCCTCCATCAGTACCGGCGCCTACGGTTTCCCGATCGAGCGTGCGGCGCGCATCGCCTTCGAAGCGGTGCGCGAGCTCGTTCGAGAGGAGTGCCCGCTCGATGAAGTGCGCTTCGTCACCTTCAGCCGCGGCGATTTCCTGGTCTACGCCCGCCGGTTCGATTTGAAGTGACCGGCCCGGCCGGTCATCCTGCTCACGTCAGAGCGCCTGCCGCGTCCATAAGAGTGCAGGGCGTCATCGGGAACGGAAACGTGCCGTCGAGTGACGAGAGTGCCCTCATCGGCGAGGCCCGGAACGGGTCGGCCGCGGCGTTCGAAGAGCTGGTGCGCCGCTACGACAGGAGCGTTCTGCGGCTGGCGTTGAGCATCGTGCGGTCCCAGGAGGACGCGCGTGACATCTACCAGGAAGCGCTTCTCAAGGCCTTCCGTTCGATTCGAAGCTTCCGGAACGAGTGTGCCTTCAAGACCTGGCTGTTCCGCATCGTCACGAACCTCTGTCTCGATCGCGCCCGTCGCGACGGAGCGCGCCAGCCGGAGCCGCACGGACGACCGGCAGGGCCGGAGGAGGGCCGCGGTCCGGGTGGCGAGTCCCTCGTCGTCGACACCCGGCCGGGCGCCGACCCGGAGAGGATGCTGGCCGCGGCGGAGACTCGCCGGCGCGTCGGCGAGGCCCTGCGGGCGCTGCCGGCGCGCGAGCGGCTGGTCTTCGAGTTGCGGCACGATCAGGGCATGCGCCTCGCGGCGGTCGCGGAGATCCTGGAGACGACCGAGGAGACCGTCCGCAACTGCCTCTATCGAGCGCACCAGAGACTGCGCGAGGCTCTTGTTGATCTCAAGCCCGCGGTCGGAGCGCGCGGCCGGGCCACGCCGCGGTCGATGCCGGGTCTTCGGCTTCCGGGCGAGTCGGAACCAGTGAACGGGGTGGAGTGATGAGCTGCGAAGCGAACCGGAGACAGATTGTCCTGCTGATGTACGACGAGCTCGCCGAGATCGAGCGCCGCGAGCTGGACCAGCACGTCCGCGGCTGCGACGCCTGCGCGGACGCCGTCGTCGAAGAGCGCCGGCTGTCCCTGCTTCTGGAGCGCGGAGCGGCCGCCGAGCCTCCCGTCGATCTTCTCGAACGCTGCCGGTCGGATCTGCGCGTGGCGCTCGGGGCCGGCGCGC
>DAISWT010000080.1:0-9763 GCA_036826235.1 Acidobacteriota bacterium
CTCGCCGCCCTCTCCGCGTACGATCCCGCCGGAGAATCAGGACGCGCCGGTGTGCACGCGATCGAGACCGCCATCGACGGCACGGTGCGTTACCGGCTGGCCTTTCAGTCATTCCGCTTCGAGCAGTATCCCGAGTCGGGGCTCGTCTACGATCACCGCTACAGCCGGCTGGCGCCGGCGGCGTTCGCGTACCGGCTGTTCCACCTGCCCGGGAACGAGCTAGGATCGGGGACGGACCAGGGGAGCGCTCAGCCCGTGGACGGCTACCCGGGGGCCTTCGACCCGGGGCCAGGATCGCACGTCCTCGACATCTCGGTCGAGGATTCCGCTGGCAATCGATCCCGGGCGCGCGTCTGCATCCTGGTCGGCCGGCCCGGTGAACCGGAGGATCTGGCCTGGGAGGACCTCGCTGGAGGGCGCGGGTCGATCCGCTTCAGGTATCCCCCGCGGGAACCGGCGCCACCCCTCGCGCCGAACGTCCGATCGCGCGGCTGCCCGGTGGCGCAGAGCCGGGTGGAGGCGGAGTTCTGGGACGAATCCGGCGGCGGGTTCCGCCCGATGCTCTGCGACATCGATCGCGGGGCCTGCGCGCCGCCCCCGGGCGCCGCCTCGCGCGGCGTTCGCGCCGCGCGCATCCGGGAGATACGGGATGGAGCGGCGGGACCCTGGCGGATCCTCAGCGCGGATCCTCCCGGGTCATCCACCCTCACCGATCTCACACCGGCGCTGGAGGCCTGGCCCGCCTTCCTGGACGTCCTGGCGACGATGACAGGACCGAACGCGCCGCCTCTGCGGCTGGCCGCGGGAAACCCGAAGTCGATCCTCGGACCGCTCGTCTATCGGAACGCTCTTCGATGGGGCGCCGCTCTCCCGTACGCCCGCGCCTCGGGGTCGGCGCCGTTCTTCCTCGTCGTCGAGGGAGAGCCGTCGCCGATCGCCAGCCTGGTCCTGGACGCGCGCTGGGTCGAGCCGGGCCACCCCCTCGACTACAAGGGGCCCGGGTTCGCGCTCAGCCTTCCCGCGGGCAGCCGATTCTTCGCGGGCCCGGTTGCTCTGCGCACCGAGCGCATCGCCGGAACCGACAGGCTTCCGGCGATGGCCGAGGCGATCGAGCTCCTGCCCGATGGCGAGGCGCTCAACGAACGAGGCACGCTCTCCTTCGAGGTGAACCCAGACGCCGTGGCCGCGGAGACTCTCGGCATCTACCGCTGGGACGCCGGGCGCGGGCACTGGTCCTACGAGGGCGGTGAGCTCGACGCCGGAAGGACGCGGCTGTCGCTCGCCTTTCGTCGCTACGGACGGTTCGCCCTGTTGCAGGACGCTTCGCCTCCCGGGATCCTCGAGATCAAGCCGGGCCCCGGTTCGCGCGGGGTTGCGCGGCGGCCGGAGGTTCGGGCCCGGGTCGAAGATGAGGGCAAGGGGCTCAACTATGATGGCGTCGCGTTCGAGATCGACGGACGGTCTCTCGAGTCGGAATTCGACCCGGACCGCGGTCTCTCCAAGGTCCTGGAACCGCCTCGTCTCGCTCCCGGAACACATCACCTGCGTGTCGTCGCCACGGACCTGGCCGGCAACGTCTCCCAGCCGGTCGAGGGGGACTTCGAGGTCCGCTGATGCCGGGTGCCTGTCCGCCAGTCCCCGCGGGCTATCCGCGCGGCCGATCCGTGAGCGGTCCGATCGTCTCGACGTACGCCCGTCGCACGGCCTGGGTGTGCCGCTCGAACGTCTCCCGCAGTTGGGCGGCCATCTCGCCGGCCGGGGCGGAGGACGCGCCGATGGCGGCCGCGATCTCGGCGAGACGGGTGTCGTCCTCCGGCAGGCGATCCAACGGGCGCTGGTGGATCAGCCGCATTTCGTGGTCGAGGGCGCGGAAGAACAGGTACGCCTCGTACAGGGCCTGCATCGCGGTCTCGCTCAGATGCCCGAGGCGATGCAGGTGGGTCAGCAACCGGAGCGTGTCCTTGTCGGGCGGGTTAGGCACCCCGTGCCGCAGCTGCAGGAACTCGATGATGAAATGGATGTCGAACAGTCCGCCGGCACCGAGCTTGACGCTTCGCCGGGCGTCGCGCTGCGCCTCGTGAACCAGCCGCTGTCGCATGTCGTTCACCGCGGCGCGCAGGACGTCGGCCCCGAGATGCGACCCGTGCTCCAGGATCAGGATCTCCAGCGTCTGCGCGGCGCGCCCACCGAGGACCGGGTCGCCGGCGACCGGTCTTGCCTTGAGGAACGACTGCATCTCCCAGATCTCCGCCGTCCCGCGAAAGTAGTCCACGAGCCCTTCGACCGACGTGACCAGCTCCCCCTCTCCCCCCGAGGGACGGAGCCTCAGGTCGACGCGATACAGCTGCCCATCGCGGCTCAGGCTGGAGAGACTGCGGACGATCCGCTCACACCAGACCCGGGTGAGCGGGCGCAGCGCGACCGGTCCCGGCCGCGCCTCATCCACAAAGACCAGATCGAGATCGGAGCCGTAGTCCATCTCGCGATAACCGAGGCGCCCCAGCCCCAGTGCGGCCAGACGAACGCCGGGCGGAGCCGCGCGACCCGGTCCTCCGAGCCCCTGCCGGGCCAGGCGCACGGTCACCTCCAGCGTCGCCTCCGCAAGGTCGGAGAGGCCTTTCAGGACCTCGCGCAGGGTCGCCTGCCGGTTGATGTCGCGGATGGCGAGGGTCGCGAGGGCCTCCTGGTGGCGGCGCCGCAGCTCCGCTGCCCGCGCCCGTGTGTCGCCCTTGAGCCGCAGGATTCGTCCCAGCGTGCGGAGGTAGTCGGCTCTGGCGGGGGTGCGGACGATGCGCCCGCGGTCCTCGAGGGTCCTGAGGATGTCGGGCCGGCGGATGAGGATGCCGGCCAGAAAATCGCTTCTCCCGAGGAGGTGCACCGTCGGTCCGAGGATTTCCCGGTGTGACAGGAACGACAGCAGCCCCTGTTTCTCCGCGGCGAGGGAGGAGAACAGCCGTTCGAGATTTTCCAGCGCGCGCCGCGGATTGACGGAGCGCCCGACGGCGGCCAGGAGCGCGGGCCCGCTCTTGCGCAGCGCCCGCCTCGTCTCCGGTGCTGCAGCCGCCTGCTGCAGCAGCTTCCGGATCAGCTTGACCGGCCGGAGCGCGGCACGGGGGTCGGCGATTCCGGAGCGGAGAAGGCGCTCGCGCAGGGTCTCGTCGTCCACGCGGTCCAGCCACAGGTCGTCCCTCTCGTCCTCCAGGCGCGCCTGCGCCACGGTTCCTGTGACCGAGTCGTAAAACCGGCGCACGACCTCGCGGTGGAGGTCGAGGGTCTCGAGGAGCGCCTCCACTTCCCGGCCGGGGGCCTGCTCGTGCAGGCCCATCCGGCGCGCAACCCGCCGAAGTTCGCCGGCCTCCGCCGGCAAAGTCGATGTCTGACGGTTCTGGCCGAGCTGCAGCCGATGCTCCAGCTCGCGCAGGAAGACGTAGGCCTTGCTGAGACCGGAGTATTCTTCGTACCCGAGGAATCCCTTGTCGACGAGGCGGTGCAGCGCCAGGAGCGTGTTCCCCTGCCGGAGCCAGGGGTCTTTTCCACCGTGCTGCAGCTGCAACGCTTGCACGCCGAACTCCAGCTCGCGGATACCCCCCCGTCCGAGCTTGATGTCGGTGTCCGAGCGCCCCACGGAGCTCAGTCGCGCGTCGATGCGATCCTTCATCGCGCCGATCTCGAGGATCATGTACGGGTCGGGCCGGGCGGGGTAGACCAGCGGCTCGACCCCCTCGACGAAGCGGCGGCCCGTGGCCACACTGCCCGCAGCCGGCCGCGCCTTGATCAGGGCCTGGCGCTCCCAGCCTTCCGCCCAATTCCGGTAGTAGGCCACGGCGGCCTGGAGCGACTGTGTGATGTCCCCGTCGTTGCCGCCCGGGCGCAGGCCGAGATCGATCCGGAAGACCTGTCCCTCGGGACCCGTCCCGGCGATGAGGCGCGTGATCTCGGTGGCCAGGCGCGTGAAAAACTCCCTGTTGGACGTGGAGCCCTCCCCCGAAAGGTCCGTCCCGGACGTCTCACCGTCCCGCGAGAACAGATACAGCAGGTCGATGTCGCTGCTGTAGTTGAGCTCCTCCCCTCCGAGCTTTCCGAGCGCGACGACGACGAAGGTGGCCTCATCCAGGTGACCCTGATCGTCGCGGCAAGTGGGACGGCCGTACCTGGACTCGAGCGCCGTGCGTGCCATGCGCACCGCCCTGTCGACAAGCACATCGGCCAGCAGAGACAGGGCGCGCGTGACGCCCGGCAGATCCGCCATCCTGAGAATGTCCGCAAGGGCGATACGCAGGATCTCGCGTTTCTTGAATCGGCGCAGGACAAAGGACGGGTCGCACCCGGAGTTCAGCTGCATGAAGCGGGCCAAGTCCTCTTCCAGATCCTCGCGGGTGCGTGGCTCGCGGGTGGGTCCCCCGGGAGGGAGGGAGTCGAGGAACGCCGGCTCCTGGATCAGCAGGGACGCGAGGTAGGGGCTGAAGCCCGCCAGCGCCAGAAAATTGGGGAGACGCGATGGATCGGGCAGGCGCCCGGTCTCCGCCCGGAAGACCTGCAGCGCCCGCAGGGCGCCGGCCGGATCGGGAAGACGCGCCACCCGATCCGCCAGGCGGGACGACACACCCGGCGGAAGAGATGCCGCGATGAGTGCGTCGATCGTCGCTTCGGACAAATGGTTCCTCCTCGCGCCGGCCATGTTACGCCAGGTCCGAGCGGCATCGGCGCGGGAGGAACGATCGGCCATCCTCCGGCCCGCTCGGCGCGGGCCGGTCCCAGATCAGATGTCGAAGTAGAGGGCGAACTCGTACGGGTGCGGCCGGAGGCGCATCGGATTCACCTCGCGTTCCCGCTTGTAGTCGATCCACATGCGGATGTTGTCTTCGGTGAACACGTCCCCCTTGAGTAGGAACTCGTGGTCCCTTTCGAGGTGGTCGAGAGCCTCATCCAGGGAACCGGGCAGGGAGGGAATCTCCTTCAGCTCCTTCGGCCCGAGGCCGTAGATGTCCTTGTCGAGCGGTTTGCCGGGATCAATCTTGTTCTCGACCCCGTCGAGCCCCGCCATCAGCATCGCCGCGAAGGCCAGGTACGGGTTGCAGGAGGGATCGGGCGGACGGTACTCCAGACGCTTGGCCGCCGGACTCGTGGAGATCATCGGAATCCGGATGGCCGCCGAGCGGTTGCGCCGCGAGTAGGCCAGGTTGACCGGGGCCTCGAACCCGGGCGTCAGCCGCTTATAGGAGTTGGTCGTCGGCGCGATGATCGCGGCCAGCGCGAGCGCATGCTTCAGCAGGCCGCCGATGTAATGCAGGCCGATCGGAGAAAAACCGCCGTAGCCATCGCCCGCGAACAGGTTCTTGCGGCCCTTCCAGAGACTCTGATGGCAGTGCATGCCCGAGCCGTTGTCGCCGAACAGCGGCTTCGGCATGAACGTGACCGTCCGCCCGCGCTTGATGGCGGTGTTCTTCACGATGTACTTGTACATCACCACGTGATCGGCGGCGCGCGTCAGACTGTCGTAGCGCATGTCGATCTCCATCTGTCCCCCGGTCGCCACCTCGTGATGGTGCGCCTCGATCTGGATGCCGGCGCGCTCCAGGTTCAGCACCATCTCGGTGCGCAGGTCCTGGAAGTGGTCGTGCGGCGGGACCGGAAAATAGCCCTCTTTGTGCCGCGGGCGGTAGCCGAGGTTCGGCCTCTCGTCCTTGCCGGAGTTCCACTGCCCCTCCACCGAGTCGACGTAATAGAACCCGCTGTGCGCGTTCTGGTCGAAGCGCACGTCGTCGAAGATGAAGAATTCGGCCTCGGGGCCGAAGTAGGCGGTGTCCGCGACCTTGGAGTATTGAAGGTAATTCTCGGCGCGTTGCGCGATGCCGCGTGGGTCGCGACCGTAGCGCTCCTTGGTGACGGGATCCACCACATTGCAGATCAGGTCCAGGGTCGGCACCTCGGTGAACGCGTCGACGAAGGCGCTCTCGGGGTCCGGAACGACGAGCATGTCGCTCTCGTGGATCGCCTGGAACCCCCGGATGCTGGAGCCGTCGAAACCGAAGCCTTCCTCGAAACTGCTCTCCGTCAGCTCGTGGGCCGGGACGGAGAAGTGCTGCCAGAGGCCGGGCATGTCCATGAAGCGCAGATCCACAATCTTGATGTCGCTGTCCTTCACCAGTTTCAACACGTCCGCCGGCTTTCGCATGGGGCTCAACGTCTCCTTCGTGAGAGGGGTCCGGACCAAGAAGAGGTGGCGGAGTATAGCACACGGTCGCGGGCCGTCAACCTGTCATCTCACCCGCGGCGCGTTCTTGTCGGTCTGATCGACGGGATGCTACAGTAAGGTTCATGAATCGACTCGCGGTGGCGGCGCTCTGGGGAGCCGTCGCACTCCCGGCATGGGGATCGTGGCTGACGGGCGACCCGCCGCCCCATCCGGGACCGACTCCCGCCCTGGCGGGCGCGCCATCCGCCGCCCCGTCTCCTGCGGCGTCACCGGCTGCGACGCCCGCGCCGGAGGCGACTCCATCGCCCGCGGACTGCCTGGAGCGGCCGCTCGATCCCTCGGAGCGTGAGGTCCTCCTGCGCCTCGCCTGGCGCACTCTGTCCGGCCACTTGAGGAACAGCCCGATCAAGGATTCCGACCTCGAGACGTATGCCTTCACGCCGTGCCTGGTGGCGCAGCGCGGTCTGTTCGTGACCCTCAAGAAGGACGGGCGCGTCCGGGGTCTGCAAGGCGAAATCGAGCCGTCGCGGCCCCTCTACCAGCAGGTCATTCTGTTCACCAGGCGCGCCGCGACCCGGGACCCGCGATTCCCGCCGCTGTTGGATGCGGACTTGGACGGCATGGTCATCGAGCTTGCGATCATCGGCGAGCGCACCAGGGTTGGCGGCCCCTCCGAGATCCGTCTGGACAGCCAGGGCGTGTTCCTGGAAAAGTGGGGCCGCCGGGCGCTGTTCCTTCCTGGCCTGGCGGCGAAGCAGGGTTGGACGCCCGAGAGAACGCTCGACGAGCTGTGCGCCCAGGCGGCGCTTCCCAGGGGATCCTGGTCGGAGTCGGCGCGGATCGAAGTGTTCGGCGCCGAGGTGATAGCCGGGGGCGCGCCGGCGGAGCCCTCACCCTCTCCCCCGCCCCAGCCTCCGGCCTCCCCTCCGCCGGAACCTCAACGCCTCCGTTCGTAGGACAATGGAATGATCGACGACTTGAACGTGTCGAGGAGGCGGTCGATCTCCCCCGCCAGTTGCGCTTCCTTCTCGGGGCTCGCCTTGGCGCTGTCCACTCCGAGCGCCCTCCCGTGCGCCAGGGCGAAGACGTAATACTCGACGTCCTCTCTCCCGCCCCAGAAAACCTTCGCCTTCATCGGACCTTCTCCCAGGCGGTTCTTGATCGTATCGAGCCAGCGCCCCTCGACGGACCACGTGTCGTCGTACTTTTTCCAGGTGCCGCGATCGATCTTGAGGGCATCGGGCTGGAAGTCGAACTCCCCGCACCAGCGCAGGTAATCGTGCAGGCTCTTCAGCAGCGCGTCCTTGTCGTTCACTCTCTCGTTCTTCTGCGCCGACTTGTAGGCCACCACGATCTGGACGTTGTCCCCGGGCGGGCCGCTGCGGATCCGGAAATGGCCGCTGTACTGGTTTTCGCCCGGGAACGTGCCGATGATGCCGGTCGGGAAGCGTCCCTGGGCGCTGGCCGCTACCGGCGCGAACTCCCACTCCTTGCGGTTTGGCACGGCCTTGGCGAAATCGAACGTGATGTTGTTGTACTTGTGCAGGAAGCGCTCCAGCCCTCCAACGACGTTGGAGTAGATGAACAGGTCGTAGGTATTGTCCTGCATCTTGGCGGTCTGCCGCTGGCCGCCCGGATCGAGATACGAGATCTCGATGCCGGGAAAGGTGATCTCGTTCAGTCGACGCGCCAGCACCAGCTCGTTCGGAATGACCACGTACATCCGGTTCTTGAACGTCGGCAGGCTGGCGTAGAAGACATTGCCCTCGACCTTGCGCGCCGAGGACTGCTCGCCCGTGGCCTCGGTACCGACCTCGCGCTGGTAGGTCTCCTTGACGCTGACGCCCCCGGGGTAGGTCTGCTTGAAGGTCACGTCCGTGAAGGTCTGTCCGCTGATGTTGTAAACGACCATGTTGGTGACCAGCGAGAATTTCTCCGATCCGATGTCGAACTTGGCACCGAACGAAGGGTACACGCTGAACAGGGGGGCCTCCGAGGCTGCGGGACGGACCAGGCCCAGGCAGAGCGCTGCGCTCAACAGGGCGGCGGCGCGGGCACGCGTCATGGTGAAACTCCTCCTCTTGGTTGCGATGCGGGAAGGAATTATAGCATGCGGATTTCCGGCCTCCACGCGGGCGGGCGCAGCAGCAGCGCCGCCGCGACCACGCATGCCGCGGCGCCGGCGTGGGACCAGGGAGACTGGACGAGCGGATTCCGCCATGCCTCAGGTAGCTCCGCAAGGGAAATCGACAGGACGTTGTTGAGGGCGTGCGCCAGCATGGCCGGCACAAGGCTTGCGCTGCGCTGTGCCAGAAAACCGAGGTACAGGCCGATCACCAGAAGTACAGAGAGGCGCCAAGGATTCAGGTGGAAGCCGGCGAAGACCAGGGCGCCGACCAGAATCGCCTTCGGAGCGCTCTCGAATTCCCGCAGGAGTCCCGCCTGGACGAAGCCGCGGAACAGCAGCTCCTCGCACACGGCGGGCACCACCCCGACGAGCAGGAGGAGCAACACGAGGTCGGCCGGACCGTCGTAGGCCGCGAGGTCCTCGAACAGAACCTGCCACAGCCCCGGCAGCGGGAGGAACCGGTCCTGCCAGAGGAGAGCGTAGTTGAGAAAGTGATTCAGACCGGCGATTCCGAGCGCCGCGCCCGCCAGGAACGCCGGGCCGGGCCAGCGCAACGGCAGGACCGCGCGGGCGTCAAGGTAGAAGAGACGGATCGCGAGGAAGACGGGCGCCGCGATGAACAGGGTCTGTGTGGCGAGAAGTCCCCAGCGCAGGTTGGCAAGCTGCAGGAACCCGCCGGGGATGTTGAGCAGCAGGACGAGACCGAGGGTCAGGGCGATCTCCCGCCTCTCGGGGGCGCGACGGCGAAACCGGGCGGCCGGGGCAGGAGCCGGGGCGCGGGGGGAGGCGGGTAGCCCGGCTTCGGGATCGGTGGGCGGCGCCTCGATCGTCATGCGGGGCGCGTCAGCGCGGCAGGCGGACCGTGACCTTGAGGCTGAGGCGCACCGGCCTGCCCTCGACGGTTGCCATCAGCGGGACCTCGATCGTGCGCTCCTGGCCGGGAGCCAGAGGGCCGATATTGACCGTCGATGCACCGACAGCGGCCGCCGGTGCATCCCAGCCTCCCTCGAGATCAATCGGCTCGTCGAGATCGATGGGGTCCTCCGCGCCTTCCTGCGACCTGCGGGCGCGCAGCGGCGCAGCGGCCTGGCGCGACGCGCCCGAAGGATTGCCGCCGGCGCGCGCCGCCAGGGGCAGCGTCTCGTCCTCCAGCTCCTGGAGCAGGTCCCCCCCCAGATCGATCGATTCGCCACCCGCCCCGTCGAGCCCGGGAAGATCAATCTCCTCGACCAGTTCGAGCACGTCGTCCGCCGGCTGAGCCGCGGCACGTGCGGCCGGCGGCCTGGCCGACTCCGGCGCTCGGGCGGGGCGCGCCGGCCGGACCGGGACCGGCTCGTGCGGCGGCTCCTCGATCTCCAGGTTCTCCAGGGCGAAGTCCTCTTCCGGTGCGGGCGCCGCGCGGGCCGGCCGCGCGCCGGTCGCGGCCCGTGCAGGCGGCG
>DAISWT010000081.1:0-9689 GCA_036826235.1 Acidobacteriota bacterium
CCGCGGCGCGCAGGCTCTCCTCGGAGTAGCGCACCTGGTGGAACTTCTCGTAGCGCTCCCGCACTCCGCGCAGGATGTCGAGCGTCTCGTCCTCCGTCGGGGGGTGCAGGCGAATCGGCTGGAAGCGGCGCACCAGGGCCCGGTCCTTTTCGATGTAGCGATGGTAATCCTTCGGCGTGGTGGCGCCGATGCACTGCACCTCGCCGCGCGACAGCGCCGGCTTGATGATGCTGGCGGCATCGAGCGACCCCTCGGCGGAGCCGGCGCCGATGAGCGAGTGGATCTCATCGATGAAGATGATGATGTCCTCGTTCCCGATGATCTCGGAGATGATTCCTTTCAGGCGCTCCTCGAACTGGCCGCGGTACTTGGTGCCGGCGACGATGAGACACAGGTCGAGGGCGAGAATGCGCTTCCGCGACAGGGAGACCGGCACGCTGCCCTCGGCAATGCGCTGCGCCAGGCCCTCGACCAGCGCCGTCTTGCCGACGCCCGGCTCGCCCAGGAGCACGATGCTGTTCTTGCGCCGGCGCGACAGCACCTGGATCATCCTCTGCAGCTCGTTCTCGCGGCCGATGAGGGGGTCGAACACCTGCCGGGCCGCCATCTCCGAGAGGTCGCGCGAGAACTCGTTGAGGAACGGCGTCTCCTTCACTTTCTTCGGCAGGGCCCGCTGCTTCCAGACCGCCACCGTGTCCTCGCGCAGCGCGTACAGGCGCATCCCCTTCTCCGCCAGCATGCGGCCCGCCGCGGAGTCCTCGACGCGCAGCAGACCCAGGAGGATGTGCTCGTCGCTGACGTACGGGTGCAAGAGACGCTCCGCCTCCTCTTCGGCGCAGGCGAGAATCTTCTTGGTTTCTTCGCTGAAGGGGATCTCGATGGGCGCCGCCTGCTTCTCGCCACTCGGACCGCGCGCCTCCAGCTCGGCGCGCAGCAGCTCGAGGTTGACACCGGAGCGGCTGAAGAGGTCGCGGACGAGGTCGTCACCTTCCTTGATCAGGCCGAGGAGCAGGTGCTCGGAGCCGATAACCTTGCTCCCCATCTGGCTGGCCTCGTAGCGGGCAAGAAACAGGACCTTCTTGGCCTTCTCGGTGTACTTTTCGAACATTCGACGCCCGCCCGAGCGCTCTCTCCCGTCCAGTTTTAACGGGGAACCTGCGTGGTCCCAGCACCGACATTGTAACGGCTGCCCGCGGGATCCGTCAAGGAACCATGCTCCATCCTCAGGACGCGGCTGCACTTCCCCGCCAGGCGCGCGCTGTGGGTGACGAACAGCGTGGTCATGCCGCGCCGCCGATGCAGGTCGGCCAGGAGGGCGAACACGGCCTCGGCGTTCCTCTCGTCCAGGTTGCCCGTCGGCTCGTCGGCCAGAAGCAGTGCGGGCGAGCCGACGATCGCCCGCACGATGGCGACCCTCTGCTGCTCCCCGCCCGACAGCTCCGTCGGCCTGCGCTCGGCGCAGTCGCGAAGACCCAGTTCGTCGAGCAGCGTCAGGGCGCGGTGGCGGGCACGGCGGTGGTCTTCACCCCGGATCAGAAGCGGCATCAGGGCGTTCTCCGCCGCCGTGAACTCGGGCAGCAGGTGGTGGAACTGGAAGACGAACCCGAGGTCCCGGTTGCGGTAGACCGCGCGCTCATGGGGCGTCGCCGCGGCGATATCCCGGCCCCGGAACAGGATGGCTCCCGAGTCGGGTCTCTCGATCGCCCCCACCAGGTGCAGGAGCGTCGTCTTGCCGGCGCCCGACTCCCCCAGGACGGCGACCATCTCGCCCCGCGCGACCGACAGGTCGAGGCCCCGGAGGACTTCGACACGACGTCCCGGCGGCCCGAACGACTTCCACAGCCCGGTGCAGCGCAGGATCGCCTCGCCCGGAGCGCTACTCATAGCGCAGGGCCTCGGAGGGATCGAGTCGCGCCGCCCGCCACGAAGGATACAGGGTGGCCAGGAACGACACGCCAACGGTCAGCGCCGCCACCGTCAGCACGTCCAGCGGCCGGATGTGGAACGGGACGTACGGGATGAAGTACACGTCCACCGGCAGGGAGATCAGGCGATACCGGTCGAGGAACCACGCCAGGGCGACCCCGAGGACGATGCCGGCCGTGGTCCCGAGCGCGGCGATGATTAACCCCTGCAGCAGAAAGATGCGGCGGATGCCGTGGTGCGTCGCCCCCATCGCCAGGAGGACGCCGATGTCGCGCACCTTCTCCATCACCATCAGGACCAGGATCGAAATGATGTTGAGTGCGGCGACCAGCACGATCAGTCCGATGGCGATCGACATCCCGAGCTTCTCGAAGCGCAGGGCCGAGAAGAAGGTCTTGTTCATGCGGATCAGATCGTTCACGTAGTAGGCGTTTCCGAGCGCCTGCTGCACGGCGCGCGCGGCCATCTGCAGGCGGCCCGGGTCGTTGACCCGCGCCTCGATTGCCGTGGCCTGCGTCGGCAGGAGCCCCAGGAATCTTCGAGCCGCCGCCAGCGAGACGTAGATGCGGCTGCTGTCGTAATCGTAGAACCCGGCGTCCGCGACCCCCGCGACCTCGAACTCGCGGCTCTTCGGAACGGTCAGGAAGGGGGACACGTCCGGCTGCGCGATGATGACCCGCACGATCTCGCCCGGAGTGACCCCGAGGTTGAGGGCGAGATCCTTGCCGAGGATCGCCCGGTCGCGCCCCCCCTTGCCCGGCAGCGCCAGGACGCCGAGATCGCCGCGCACCTGCGACGCCAGGTCGGTGATCGAACGCTCCACCCCCGGGTCGATCCCCTTGATCAGAACCGCGGCGCCGGAGGCGTTCAGCTCGCTCGTCGCCATGCCCTTCTCGTAGACCACCGGGGCCGCCGCCAGGATCGGCCCGCAGGCCCGTAGACGCGACAGGACCGAGGGAACGTCGTCGAGCGGCCGGCCGCTGGGACCCGCGAAGATCGTCAGATGGGCGTTCGCCCCGAAGATCTTCGACTGAATCTGGTCTTGGAACCCGGTCATCAGCGCGAGCACCACCACCAGCGCCGCCACGCCGACGATCACACCGAACACCGAAGTGAGGGAGATGACGTAGATGATCGCCTGCTTGCGGCGCGCCAGCAGGTATCGTTTCGCGATGAACAGCGGGTAGGACATGAGAGGGCGGCCCCAATCGACTGCGCCCGGGGGAAACGCGCGAAGGCCGCTGATGTTACTGCGCCGGACACGGCAGGTCAAGAATCGGGGGCGGTGACGAAGTTGTGCCAAGGGCGCGAACCGTTGGATAATCCGGGCACGGAGGGACCCCTTGAACCGCCGACCGGGCATCTCAGTGGTCGTGCTCGCCCTGGTGCTGGGCGGCAGCGTCTCCCTGCCGGGCGCGCCTCGAGACACGAAGAGGACGGGACCCGGCTCTCCCGAGACCTCGACTCTCGTCGAGCGCGCCACCGTCGAGATGGTCCTCATCGAGGCGTACGTCAGCGACGGCCAGGGCCGGCCGATCGAGGGCCTGGGCCCGAATGATTTCGTGCTCATGGTGGATGGCCACGTCAGGCCGATCAGCTCGCTCGAGTTCCGCAACGCCGGGGCGCCGCCCGTGCCCTCCGGCGCCGTGACGACGCAGGCCCCTCCCGGCCAGGCGCCGCCCGCCACGTCGGAGAAAAAATACCCGCGCCGCTTCATCCTGTTCTACGAGGACCGCACCTCCTCTCCCGAAGGGCTCACCGCGGCGCGACGCGCCACGGAGCGCCTCCTGGCCGAGAGCCTTGTGCCCGACGACCAGGTCGCGCTGGCGGTCTTCGACAGGGGCCTGCGCCTGCTGCACGAGTTCACGAGCGACCGTGCGATCCTGAGGCACTGTCTGGAAGCGAGCCTCTCCGATCCAAGGCGTTTTTCCGATTTCGCCTCGGAGCACGAGCAGCACGAGAGTGAGTTCGCCGGCAAGGTGTTCGGCGGGACCGGGGGCGGCAGCGGCGAGGTCCGGGCCGAGGCGGCGCTCGTCCAGGCGCTCAACTATGCGGGTGACGAGGCGCCACGAGTGCGCGGTGTCCTGAAGGCGCTCCAGACCCTGATCGACTCCCTGTCTCCCTATCCCGGCTACAAGGCCATCGTGTTCATGGGAGACGGCGTGGCCGAGAACCCTGCCTTCGACTTCTTCCGGCGCTTCGCAGGGGCCGATCCCGACTCGTCGTTCGCGACCCGGGCGGCCAAGTTTGATCTGTCTCAGGACATCAAGGGGCTGGCGAACGCCGCCGCGGCGGCCGGCGTGACTCTGCACAGCGTGCAGACGACCGGCGTGTCGTCAGCCTCGCCCACCGAGCTCCGCGCCTCGGTTCGCCGCTCCAACGCCATCGAGACCATCGCCCTCAACACCGGCGGGACCGCCTCGACCTCCAACGATCTCTTCAAGGCGCTGCACGAGGCCGAGGCCGCGAGCCGGGCCTTCTACGTCGTCGGCTACGCCCCGGAGGGGCCACCCGACGGGCAATATCACACGGTCCAGCTGCGCGTCAGGAAAAGCGGCGCGCGTCTCCGCTGGCGCCGGGGCTTCACGCGTCTGCTCCCGCATCAGGCCCGCGAGCACGCCGTGCAGGCGGCCTACCTTCTTCCGGAACTGTACGCCGACCTGGGCGTCGAGCTGACGCTCATCCCTGGACCGGCCGACGGCGCCGGCCGCGTGGCCGATCTGGTCATCCATCTGCCACCCGGCGGCGCCCTGTTCGTGCCGCAGGAGGGGGGCCCGACTGCCCGGGTGGAGGCCGGCTTCGTGGTGATCGACGCGACGAACCACGAGACCCTGCGCGCCGCCCGGGAGGCTCACATCGCCCTCGGGGCGGGAAAGGACCCGGTGCCGCCGGGTCTCGATTTCTACAGTCGCATCCGACTGCCGCGCGAGGGGCAGACCATCACCGCGGTCGTCTCCGATCTGTCCGGCGGGGCGCTGGGGGCGGCGCGGCTCGCGGTCCCGGAAGCCGATACGGCTTCGCGGGTGGTCGGACTCTCGATCTACTCCATGGCGGAAAAGAGCCTGTGGGTCGAGATCCCCGTGGGTCGGGCGGCGGTCCCTGCCTCCGATCGGCCGGCGGAGTTCAGCCTGGGGCCGGCGCTCAAGACCACCTTCTCGGTCGGCGAGCCGCTGGCGTGCGGGTTCCGGCTCGAAGGGCCGGCGGCTGGCCCCGCGGTCCGCATGGTGATCAGAAACGGCCAGCGGGTCGTGCGCAGCCTCCCGGTCGACCAATCAGAAACGGGCGATGTCACCGGCCCCGGGGCGGGCGCGGGGGCGATCAAGATGGGGCTGGCCGTCGAGGACCTGCCGGCGGGAGACTACGTTCTGGCGGTGCAGGCCTCCGGGGAGAATCCGGGAGGCCCTGACTTGGCGGCGATCCCATTCCGTCTGCGCGCTCCATTCGCGGATCCAGGGCGCCCGTCCGGGAGCTGATCGTTCCGCCGGCGATCAGGGCTCGCTTTTTTCCTGCTTCTTCTTCGCGACCCACTGTCCGCTTGTGGCCTCACCGCCCGACAGGATGAAGTTCTGCCAGGTTCCGCGTAGGGTGCGTCCGTCGGGGGCAAGGATCCCCTCGAGGTCGGAGGAGCGCCCGAGCTTCGAGTCGATGCGGTGCAGGAGCACTTTGCCGTCGACGAAGGTTCCCTGCAGGCTGCCCTTCCACCCGCCTTCCAGCGTGTACTCGCCCACCAGCAGGGTGCCCGATTGCCGGAGCTGGAAGAGCCCCTTGTCCCCGCTCGGGAGATAGGTCACGTCCCAGGCCCCGGTCAGCGCCTCGGTGTCCGAAGGCAGCGTCTTGCGAAGCCGGCTGATGCGTTCGCTCAGAAGCTCGATGCGGGCGTGCGCGTCACGGATGTCGTCGCGAATCCGCCGTGTCTCCTGACTGAGCGCGGCGACCTCCTGCTCGATCTTCTGGATCTCCTCCTCCCGCTGCTGCATCAGCGCAGGGTCCGCGGCCGCCCGCCCTTCCACCATGCCATCGAGGTCGTCGTACAGACGCTGCAGCCGACCGCGGGCCTCCTCGCGGGCCCGCGCCTGGTCGCCGTAGCGCTGCAGGGCCTCGTCCAACCGGCGTTGCTCGATCTCGAGCTGCACCTTCAGACTGTAGATCGCCGCCAGTTGCTCTTCGGGTCTTTTCAGGTCCTGCGCGGAAGCCCCCGGCCCCCACGCCAGGAGCGCGGCGAGCGCCGCTGCGCTACCGGCCCGGACGGGACCACTCATGCGCGTCCCCTGGCGCGCGCCGGGTCGAGGAGGGCCTCGGCGATCCGCACGGCGTTCAGTGTGGTGCCGCCCGCCAGGTCGTCCATGACCGCCCAGACCCAGAAGGACGAGTCGCCCCAGCTCCGCCGCACCCCCGCGACTAGGACACCGGTCTCTCCCGCCCGTTCGACCGGCGTGATCTTGTCGCCGCGCCGCGCCAGGCGCACGTCGTCGCTCCCCTTGAAGCATTCGAGCAGATCCTCGCGGCTCCTGCCGTTCTCGAGGACCAGGTGCACCATGGCGGCATGACCGTGAAAGACCGGCGTCTGCACCACCTGCATGGCCAGCGAGTAGCCGCCACCCGTGATCCCCATGATCTCTCCTTCCAGACCGGGACGGTCCTCGCCCGGCGTCCCGCCCTCCTCCTGCGGCCAGGCGGGGAGCACATTGAAGGCCAGCTGGCGCCCGAAGATCTCCTTTGGCATCTCCTGGAAATTCATCAGACTGATCGCCTGCTGGTGCAGCTCGTCGATCCCCGCGGCATCGTAGTGAGAGGCCGGCTGCAGCACCACGGCCTCCACCTCGCGCAGGCCGCCGTGTCGCCGGATGGGCGCCAGAAGCGTCGAGAGCAACTGGGAGACGGGGTGCGGTGTCGCGATCACACCCGCGCCTCCGGGAATCGCCTCCGGGTTCACCGAGGCGTTCACGACCGGCACCTGAGGCGCGGAGTTCGCCGCCCGGGTCAGGTCGATGGCGACAAACCCGGTCCGCCCGGCCCAGTCGAGGTAACGCGCGCCTTCCTCACGAGCGCCGCACAGGAACGCGATATCGAGCTTCCCCAGCGCCTCGATGTCGGGCGAGGTGACCAGCATCGCCTCGCCGGCATAATCGGACAGATTCGCCTCGGAGTCGCTGCTCGAGGTGTACAGCCGGACGGAGGCCGTCGGGAACGATCGGGCGACGAGATGGTCCTTGACGGCCTTGCCGCGCAGCGTCGTCGCGTCGAACAGCGCAACGTGAGCCCTGCGCCGGAACCGGGCGACTTCAGAGACGGCCATCGCGTCCTCCGGCCGGGACGATCCGCGGCTCCTTCTGCCCCGCCGGGCGCAGGCGCGGGAACAGCCCCGAAAGCAGATAGGCGAAGCTGAGAAACAGCGCGACCGCACTAGGATACCCGGCGATCGCGAAATAGACGAGGGCGACCAGGATCACCACGATCCACGGTACCCGCCGGCGCAGGTCGATCTCCTTGAATGAGCGGTAGCGCACCTTGCTGATCATCAGCACCGACAGCGTGACGACCAGGAACATCACCAGGAAGGCCGTGATGGGGTCGGCCACCCGCCCGGGATCGTAGTAGACACAGGCGGCGATGGCGCACGCGGCCGCGGGCGTCGGCAGCCCCACGAAATAGCGCTTGTCCTGCATCGGAGCCTGAATATTGAAGCGTGCCAGCCGCGCGGCGCTCGTCGCCAGGTACAGAAACGGCGCCAGCGAGAAGGGCCTCGGAAGCGCCGAGAGGGCCCAGATGTGAGCCAGGAGCGCCGGCGCGATGCCGAACGAGATCACGTCGGCGAGCGAGTCGAACTGCACTCCGAAATCGCTGGTCGTCCCGGTCAGGCGCGCCACCCAACCATCCAGCCGGTCCAGGAGGGCCGCGATGAACAGCGCGATCGCCGCCCATTCGAACTCGCCCTGGATGCTGCGGACGACGGCGATGTAGCCGCAGAGAAGATTTCCCGTCGTAAACAGGCTCGGGATGAGATACGCGCCGCGCCGGAACCGCGCCCGGTCCTTGAACCCGCCACGCCCCCTCATGCCCGGAGCCCTGCGCCGGCCCGGCTCGCGGGGCCCACCGCCTCGGCCGCGGCCCCGCGCGCCATGACGGTCTCGCCTCCCCTGACCCGGTCGCCCGCCGTGACCAGGGGCTCGAGACCCGGCGGCAGCAGCAGGTCGGTGCGCGAGCCGAAGCGGATGAGGCCGATCCTCTCGCCGCGCCGCACCACATCGCCCGGCCTCACGGTGCAAACGATGCGCCGGGCCAGCACTCCCGCCACCTGAGTCACCCCGTAATCACCGGCCTCCGCTCGGATGACGAGGTGATTGCGCTCGTTCTCGGAGCTCGCGCGTGCCTGCCAGGCCGGGTGGAACCGCCCCGGCACATGGCGTGCCTCGCGCACCACGCCGGAGACCGGCGCCCGGTTGATGTGGCAGTCCAGCAGGGAGAGAAAGACGGACACGCGCGTCCCTTCAGGAGCGCGCCGGATCTCGGTCACGCGGCCGTCGGCCGGCGACACGACCAGGCCCTCCCCCTCGGGAGGAAGACGCTCGGGATCACGAAAAAAAAACAGGACGAACAGGGCGAGGAGAACGATCGGCGCGACACCCCAGGAACCGAGGGTGAATCCGAGAACGAGGCCCGCGATCATCAGGGCCACCAGGAACGGGACCGCCTGCACCGCTACCGGCACGCCTGTCCCTCCTTGAAAAAGGGGCGCCGCTCCGGGCGCCCCCCTCCGCCGCGTTGGAGCCGACCCCCGGGCGAGCCTAGGACCTGACGCCGGCGCTGCTCGTGCGCTCCATGTGATGCCGCAGGATGGCCTCCATGCGGTCCTTGAGGAACAGCTTTTGCTTCTTGATGTTGACGCTTTCCAGCCGCTCGGAGTCGTTGAGGATGGCCTTGCCCTGAAGTTCCTGAAGCCGGTTCTCACAGCCGGCATGCTCGGCCAGCAGCTTTCGATATTCCTCATGGCTCTCCGAAAGCGTCCGTTTCAGGTCCTCCTGGATATGCACCATCTGCCTAAACCTCCTGATTTTAAAGGGCGTTCGAGCGAAGGTGGAAAAGACTCGCGCGTGCACATTTTAGGGGTAAGTCTACCATCCCCGATCTCTCCGCGCAAGGAGGAATCCGGTGGAAATGCAGATGACGGGCGACCGGGCTCAGGGAGCCGCGCGCGGCTCGACACGCAGCCACATGACAATCGCGTCCTCATGGGTATCGGTGTAGTACTGCTTGCGGCGCCCGATCGGGACGAACCCCGTCTTGCGGTACAGTGACAGGGCCGCCTGGTTGCTCGGCCGGACCTCGAGCGTGACCTCACGGCAACCCTGCGAGGCGGCGTGGTCAATCAGGAATCTCAGGAATCGGGTCCCCACCCCCCGCGCGCGGTACGCGGGGTGGACTGCGATGTTGTTGATTTTCACTTCCTGGTCGACGATCCAGAGGCAGGCGAACGCGATGACCGTGGTCAGCTCACGCGTCCGGGCGACGAACAAACTCGCATACGGGTTCTCCTGGAGCTCGTAGCGGAACGAGGACTCGCTCCAGGGCGTCGGAAACGATAGGTTCTCGATCTCGACGACGCCCGGGATATCCTCGACGGACATCGACATGATCGAGAAGGCTCCCAGGCGCTCCCGCCCCTTGCGAGTCTTGGCGATCATCGCCTGGCGGCCTCCGCGTCCGATGGACGCACGTAGCTGGGCCGCAGCGTGCCGGGCCGGTACGGTTCTCCGGCGCGCAGG
>DAISWT010000082.1:0-1458 GCA_036826235.1 Acidobacteriota bacterium
CGACAACTGCCCGACGGTCCCCAACCCGAACCAATCCGACATCGATTTCGACCGGATCGGCGATCTGTGCGACAACTGCCCCACCATCCCCAACGCCGACCAGAATCCCTGCGTCTGCGAGCAGACGTGCGGCGTGACCAATCTCACGATCAGCTTCGACAGCCCAGCGGGGCACGGATCAGGGGTGGTCGCCTGGTCGGTCGGCCGGGAGATCGATATCGTTGGGTACAACATCGTCGAGATTGATCAGAAGGGATTTCGCACGCAACTCAACGCGACCCTGATCCCGTGCGAGGAGTGCGTGACCGGCCTGGGTCATGCGTATACCTTCATCATCCCCAAGCACAAGAACGGACGGGGAGTTTTCCTCGAAATGTATCGCCTCAATGGCACGGTATCGGTCTTCGGGCCGGCGCAGAGGATCTAGTCGAAGGTCCGGCTCAGCAGGTCATTTCCTGCGGGCGGAAGTCGGCTTGGCCTCATTGCGTGGGCGCTCGCCTCAGGGGAAAGACTCCAAGCCGATGTCTCAGAAGGTAGTACTCGTTGAACGGCTGGTCGTCCGTGAGCGCCGGAGCGCCCGGTGCGGCGGCGATGATGCGCTCGGGCATCATCTCCTGGCTCAGGAGCTTCTCGAACACCTGCTGCGCCTGCAGACCCGGGTTCCATTCCACCAGGTCGGCGGCAGCCCGGGGCGGAAGCCTGGAGGCGAGGACTTTCGCCGACGTGTCGGGGATCGGGCGATCCGAAGCGAGAAAGTGGAAGCCCAGCCCCTCGACGGCCTGGAAAACACGCACGTTCGGGAACGACAGGGTGATCGCCCGCGTGACCGACGCGAAGATCGCCGGCTCGCCGCCCGGGAACCACTGCTGCAAAATGCCGCCTGGCCGTAGCCGCCGGCGCGCTACTCCGTAGAACTCGCGGGAGTAGAGCAGGCTCGACCCGGCTGCCTCCACCGGCGGCGGCGGGTCGATCGTGATGACGTCGAACTGCTCGGGCGAGCGCTCCAGGAAGCGCCGGCCGTCATCGACGACGACCCGGGCCTGGGGCGATCGCAGCAGATCCGGCCCGTCGGCATGGTAGAAGCCGAAGAGCAGAGGGACGCTCGGCACGAGCTCGGCTGCGGTCGTCGGCACGCCCCAGGACAGAGCCGAGCGGAAGGTGGTTCCCATCCCGAAGCAGATCACGAGAGCGCGTTTCGGAGTCTCGGCCAGAAATGACATGGGCAGGTGCGCCATCATCTTGGTGATCGGCACGAGCACGGTGATCCCGACACCGTTGACCAGGAGCTTCTTCTCCCCCTCGACATCCGTGGCGATGACGGTCGCCTCGTAGTCCCGGCGCACCTGGTAGCTTGAAAAACGGCCCGTGAAGTCCTTGGTCACCAGCACCACGGCCAGCCCCGCAGCCAGCGCTCCGACAGAGGCGAGCCCGACTGGCGACCATGCTCGCTTCGAGCGT
>DAISWT010000082.1:1468-9666 GCA_036826235.1 Acidobacteriota bacterium
GGGCGCGGGCCGTATCGCCGGACGGCCCGGCCAGGGCGCGCGCAGCCGCGAGAGGGGCGAGGGCATAGACCGCAGCCGCCATTGTGGCGATCGACCAGTTCTCCCCCATCGCCGGCAGCAGACCGAAGCAGGCGACCAGCGGCCCGATGATGCACCCGACGACATTGACGGCGTATGCCCGGCCCGCCCTTTCGGGGTCGCCCGCGGAAAAGCGATCGATCAGCATCGGCGTAATGAAGCCGACCGCGGCGCAGAACGGCCCCAGGCCGAACGCGACGCGCGCAGCCCCGGCAAGGAAATCCCACGGCAGCGGCAGGCGCGGGTCGCTCGCGATCAATGGGAGGAGCCCGCAGAGCCCCGCTGCGATCCAGGCGAATCCGAGCGCCGCCCCGTCGGGCCCCGTTCGGCGCTGGGACGAACCCAGGCGGTAGATCGTCGACCCGAGAAACGTTGCTCCGAGATACAGCGCCAGGATGGTCGCGAACGCGTAGACCACCGTCCCGAGGTAGGGGGTGTATTGTCGGACCCAGACGACTTCCATTGCCATGCTCACGAGACCGGTCACGAACAGCATCGTCAGGACCCCCGCGCCGCTCGCAGCCACTGACCCGGAGCTCGCGGGTGCGCTCCGGGACGGCATGGCGCCGGCGCCCTGAGACGCTTGGATGAAGCTCAGGAGCAGTGCACCTGCGCCGATCGCGACGTTCATCGTGGCGGCGGCGCGCAGCGTTCCCACGAATCCGAGGAGTTCGACCAGGACGAACGCGGCGGCAATCGTGCCGCAGGTCGCCCCCAGGACGTTGGCGACATAAAGATGACCGAAGACGCGCCGCTCGGGCTCCCCGCCGGCTTCCCTGATGGCGGCCATCGCCAGGGGGAAGGTCGCCCCCATGCAGGCGCAGAACGGCAGGAGCGTCAGAGCGATCCAGGCACCGGAGGCCACGTGGTAGCTCACCGACCCCCAGACCGGCTCCGCCGCGCTGCGCAGGAGCAGGCCGCGTCCGAGGCGCAGGAGCGGAGGAACGATGAACGCCGAGGTGGCGATGATCAGCTCAGCCGAGGCGTACAGGCGCAACGACGACAGCCATCGCGAACCCTGCGCCTGCTTCGACAGACGTCCCCCCCACCAGCTCCCGAGAGCGAGGCCCGCCATGAACACCGAAAGGACGGTCGAGACGAGGGGCGTGACGACGCCGAACTGCGCCATGGCGATACGCAACCAGACGACCTCGTACACCAGGCTGCAGAAACCGGAGATGAGGAAGAACCCGAAAAACCAGCGCTGGCGCAAGTGATTCTCCCCGGGGCGGGTGTTCCGCTAGCCGCCCAATCGGCTTCGACACGATGAGCGTGATCCCTCCCTGTCGCCTCCCGGCACGGACCGGGGCAGGTTATCTCGAACGCGGAGATTTGTATAGAACGCGTGCATACTTCGGCCTACTGCGCTGCTTGCAGCAACCGCCTGAGCAGGAAGTACTCGTTGATCGGCCGGTCGTCCTCCAGCGCCGGCGCGGCGGCGACCGCCACGACACGCTCGGGCGCCACCTCCTGCTCCAGCACCTTGCCGAACGCGGTCTCCGGGTGGACGTTCTGCCACCACTCGACCAGGTCGGCGGCGGCGCCGGCAGGTAGCCGCCGTGCGAGGGTGGCTGCGGATACCTCGGCGATCGGGCTGTCGCTCGCGAGAAAGTGGAAGCCCCAGCCTTCGATCGACTGGAAGACGCGCACGTGCGGGAACGACTCGGTGACGGACCGGGCGACGGAGGCCAGAGTGACAGCCTCGCCGCCGGGGAACCATTGCTGCAAGATGCCGCCTGGGCGGAGCCGGGCGCGGGCCAGGGAGTAGAACTCGCGCGAGTACAGGAAGCTCGAGCCGGCGGCCTCGACCGGCGGCGGCGGGTCGATGGTGATGATGTCGTACTGCGCAGGCGAGCGCTCGAGAAAGCGGCGGGCGTCGTCGATCACGACGCGTGCCAGGGGCGACTCGAGGAGCCGCGGCCCGTCGACGTGGTAGAAGCCGATGAGCGGCGGGACGCTCGGCACCAGCTCGACGGCGGTGGTCGGCACCCCCCACGACAGCGCGGAGCGGAAGCTGGTGCCCATCCCGAAGCAGAGGACGAGCGCCGACCGGGGCGGGCTGCCGAGGAACGCCATCGGCAGGTGGACCATCATCTTGGCGATCGGGGTGAGCGCGGTGATGCCGACGCCGTTCACCAGGAGCTCCTTCTGGCCGTTCGAGTCGGTCGCGATGACGGTCGCCTCGTAGTCGCGCCGCACGATGCAGTGGGGGTAGAGACCGGCGTAGTCCTGCGTGGCGATCAGGAGGATGAGCGCCACGAGCCCGGCTCCCGCCAGGGCGCCGGTCTTCACCCGCTCCGCGACCAGCGGGCCGGCGGCGAACGGCAGCAGCGCCAGCACGGCGATCGACCAGCGCTCGCCCACCGCTGGGAGCAGGACAAGGCTCGCCAGAAGCGGGCCGACGATGCAGCCCAGGACGTTGACCGAATACGCCGTGCCCGCGCGATCGGGATCGCCCGACGAGTAGCGGTCGACGATCATCGGCGTGATGATCCCGACCGCGCCGCAGAACAGGAGCAGACCGAGCGCGACGCGCATTCCTCCCACCACGAGATCGTGCGGCTGCGGGTTGGCGGGGTCGATCAGCGGCAGCGGCAGACGCGGGTCGGCGGCGACCAGCGGCAGCAGGCCGAACAGCCCCGCGATGACCAGGGCATGGCCGATCCCGGTGGCGTCCCCCGCGGACGCTTTCCCGCGGGACGCCAGGCGATAGGTCATCGATCCCAGGCAGGTAGCCGCCAGGTAGACAGCGAGGAGCGTCGCGAAGGCGTAGACGACGGTGCCGAGATAGGGTGTGAACTGGCGCACCCACACAACCTCCATCGCCATGCTGACGAGTCCGGTGGTGAACAGCAGGACCAGGAGGCCGGCTCCCGGGGAGGCCACGGACGGGCCTCGCAGGGCGCCGCGCGGAGGCGAAGCCTCGCGTGCAGTCGCCACGGCGGCGCCGCTCGACCCGGCCCCGATCCCGCTGAGCACCATCGCCGTAACCCCGATCCCGACGTTCAGCAGGGCCGTGACGCGGAGCGTGCCCCGAAATCCCAGCAGCTCGACCAGGACGAAGGCCGACGTGAGCGTGCCGCAGGCCGCCCCGAGCACGTTCGCGACGTAGAGATAGCTGAAGGAACGGCGGCTCGCCTCGCCGGCCGTGACGCGGATCGCCGCCATCGCCAGCGGGAAGGTCGCGCCCATGCAGACGCAGAACGGCAGGAGGGTGAGCGCGATCCACGATCCCGAGGCCAGGTAGTAGCGCGGCGAACCCCAGGCGGTCTGGTCGCCGGCGCGCAGCAGGAGGCGGTGTCCCAGGCCGAGCATCGCGGGCACGACGAAGGCCGAGGCAGCGACAAGAAGCTCCGCCAGCGCGTACAGGCGCAGCGGCAAGACAAACCCCCGCCAAACCGGCTGCCCGGCCGCGCCGGTGTCGAGACGACCCGTGAGACTGCCGGCGGCACGGCTCCCGAGCGCCAGACCGGCCATGAACATCGACAGGACCGTCGAGACCAGCGGCGTGGTGACGCCAAACTGCGCCATTGCGATGCGCAGCCACACGACCTCGTACACCAGGCTGCAGAAGCCCGACAGGAAAAAGAACCCGAAGTACCAGCGAAGCCGCATGCGATCCGCCCGAGACTCACCGCTGCCCGCGACGAGGCCGGGGAGGTTACTTCCGTTCGGCCGCACCTGTCCACGGCCTCTGGCCGGAAAGGCCCGCTACTCCGTCCGCGCCGTGTACACCGAGCCGGAATTCCAGCGTCGCACCGCTGGCGCACCCGCCGAGTACTTCTTCACTTTCGAGAACATCCCGGCCGGATCCCCGGCCGATGCCGTGCGGGTCGCCGTCCGTGAGTTCTGGGAGACCGCTGCGTGCTCCCGGGTCACCTGGAGACGTTTCATCAGTCGTATCTCCGTCCTGGGCGTGTAAGATCCCGCTTTTGGGGGACCGTCATGACCCGTCAGTCGAAGTACGCTCGGGGCTCAAGGTGCGTGCGGGTCGTTTTTCTCGCCTTTGCCTGCTGCCTCGCCACGCAGGCGGCGCATACACCTGCGATCGAATCGGACGCCGCAAGAGCGCCGGTCGTGGTCGGCACGGCGCACGGCAGGCCCGGCGAGAAGGTGCGCGGCGCCTTGAAAGTGGCGGAGGACGCGGACGGGACGCCGATCGTCCTGCCGATTGAAATCGTGTCGGGGAGCCGGCCGGGGCCGGTCGTCTGGGCGCAGGCGTGCAGCCATGGCGACGAGTACGGCGGGCCGCGCGCACTGCAGGACGTGGTGCGCGGGCTCGACCCGAAGGAGATGTCGGGAACGCTGGTGGCGGTGATGATCGCCAATCCACCCGCCTTCCAGGGGCTGCAGCGCGTCAACCCCAGCCTGGACGACCTGGAGGACATCGGGGACGCCTACCCGGGGAAGGACCGCTTCGCCACCGAGCGGATCGCCGCGGCGATCCACGCCGGCGTCAAGGGCGTCGCCGACTACTTCATCGATCTGCACACCGGTGGCGACCGCTTCCGGCAGCACCCGTTCGTCCTCTACACCACGACCGGGACGGTGCCGCAGGATCGCTACGACGATCTGGCGCGCGGCCTCGGCGTCCCGACGCTGTGGCGCGACACCAGCAAGGTCTTCGCCTCGGACGCCATGACGACGCTCGCCGCCGAGGGCGTTCCGTCGTTTCTCCTCGAGGTGGGCGGCGGGCAGCCTCTCGATCCGGCCGACATCCGGCTGCAGGCCGACGCGGTCAGGAACCTCCTGCGCAAGACCGGGGTGCTGCGCGGCGCGGCCGTCAGGCTGCCGCGGTACGCGATCGTAACCGGCTACCGGATCGTCACCAATGCGCGCGGCGGATTCTTCGATGCCGCCGTGAAGCCGGGCGACCGGGTGAAGGAGGGCTCGGTCCTCGGCACGATCACCGACGTGCACGGCGACGTTGTCGAGACGCTGAGAGCGCCGGCGGGCTCCGACATCGTCCTCGGCGTCGGCACCTACCCCGCCGCCCCGACCGGTGGCTGGCTCCTGGAGCTCGGGAGCGGATTGACGGAAGCGCCCTAGCCGCCTGTTCTACGCCGCGAAACCACGCGGCGGTGAGTCTTGACCCTGCGCTCGCGCAGACGGTACGCTGCCTGCATGGCCACCCGGAAGATTCACGATCCGGAACACGGCGATGCGAACGCGCCGGGCGTGCTGCGCACGCCCCTGGCCCGCGTCGACGGCGTGTGGGTCAAGCTCGAGTATCTCAACCCGAGCGGCAGCGTCAAGGACCGCGTCGCGAGCCACGTCCTTCAAAACGGGCTGCGCCGCGGCACGCTGCGGGCGGGAGGCGAAGTGGTCGAGCCGACCTCCGGCAACGCGGGGATCGCGCTGGCCTACTGGGCGAAGCGGTTCGGCCTGCTGGCAGTCGTCTTCATGCCCGAGAACATGACCGAGGAGCGTAAGACGATCATCCGCGCTCACGGCGCGCAGCTGGTCCTGACGCCCGAGTCCGAGGGAGTTGTCGGGGCGATCCGCCGCGCGCGCGCGTACGCGAACGAGCGTGCCGGCCGTTTTCTGTTCGATCAGTTCGACGACGAGGCGGGCGTCGAGGCGCAGGCGGCGCTCGGACGCGAGGCGCTGGAGCAGGCGCGTCGGCAGGGGATCGGTGATTTCGACGCCGTGATCGCCGGGGTCGGAACGGGCGGCACGATCATCGGGGCGGGAGGGGCGATCAAGGAGACGCACCCGAGCACGCGTCTGATCGCGGTCGAGCCGGAGGCGAGCCCGCTGGTGTGCCGGCAGTTGTTCGCGCGCGTCTGCCCGCCACCGGCGCTGCCGCCCCTGCACGACTACCCGATGGCGGTCTGCCATCTTCAGGAAGGCATCGGCGACGGGCTGGTGCCCGGCATCGTGCGCCGGCACCGCGCGCTTCTGGACGACGCCGTCCTGGTCAGTGACCAGGAGGCCCTCGAGGAGACGCACCGTCTCAATCGCGCCGGTCACCCGGTCGGCCCGTCGTCCGGCACCAACATGGTCGTGGCGCGCCGGCTCGCGGCGGAGGGTCTGACCGTCCTGACCTTCTTCCCCGACCGCATGGACCGCTACCGCAGCTTGCCGGAGTTCAAGGGCTTCTGACAGGAGGAACGCTCGATGCGAGTCCCCCGCTTCTTGGCCGCCTGTCTTGTCTGCCTCGTCATCCTGTCGTCCGCGCGGCCTCTGTTCCCTGCCCAGGATTCGCCCGCGATGCAGGCGGCCTGGAAGCGGCTGGACGAGTTCGTCCGGCGCGACATGCGCGAGCAGAGCATCCCGGGGGTGTCTCTGGCGCTGACCGACAGGCGGCGGCTCCTGCATGTGGCGACCTACGGCTACGCCAATCTCGACGCGCGCCGGCCGCTGACACCGGACCACCTGCTCGAGATCGGCTCGATCACCAAGTCGTTCACGTCGATCGCCCTGCTGCAGCTGCGCGACGAGGGCCGCTTCGACCCGCAGGCGCCGGTGACGCAGTACCTGCCGTGGTTCAAGGTGCAGACGCCGTACGCACCGATCACGCCGCACGATCTGATGACGCATGCCGCCGCCCTGCCGCGCGACCGCGACGACATCCCGTCGTCGCTGTACCAGGCGGTCGCCTTGTCGGAACGCGTCGTGGGCGAGGCGCCGGGGAAGCATTTCCGATACTCGAACATCGGTTACCAGGTCCTGACCTACATGCTCGAGGAGATCTCCGGCAAGCCGTACGCCGAGATCATCCGGACGCGCATCCTCGAGCCGCTCGGCATGACGCGCACGGTGCCGGGGCTGACGCACGATTTGCGGCCGCGCCTGGCGGTCGGGTACGAGGATCTGTTCGACGACCGCCCCTCGCACCCGGACCACCCGCGCGTGCCCGGCACCTGGGTGGAGTACGGCGCCGGCGACGGCTGCATCGCCGCCACGCCGGCCGACTTGGCGGCGTACGTGCGCATGCTCCTGAATCGCGGCGCAGGGCCGCGCGGCCGCATCCTGTCGGAGGACGGCTTCAATCTTCTGACCCGGCCGGCGATCGACGCCGGCGAAGGCTGGTCCTACGGCTACGGTCTGGAGACGCGCGGCGAGGGCGGGCACACGATGGTCGCCCACAGCGGCGGCATGATCGGCTATTACGCGCGCATCCTGGGCGATCTCGATGACGGGCTGGGTGTGGCGGTGATTATCAACGGGCCGGGGAGCCCCAAGCGCCTCGCAGATTACGCGCTGCATCTGACGCAGAGCGCCGTGCGCGGCAAACCGCTGCCACCGCTGACGCAGGACCAGCCTCCGACGAAGGTCAAGAGCCCCGCCGACTACGCCGGGACCTTTATCTCACCCGACGGCCGGAAGCTGGTGCTGGCCGCCGACAAGGAGCGCCTGATCCTCCTGCACGACGGCAGGCGGATCGTCCTCGAGGCGCACGACGACGATCGTTTCTATGTGCCGCACGCCGACTTCGCCCTGTTCCTGCTCGGGTTCGGGCGCGACAACGGCAAGGTGGTCGAGGCGTCCTACGGACCCGACTGGTACGCCGGCGAGCGCTACGCCGGTCCGCGCGCCTTCGACTACCCGAAGGAGTGGGACGCGTTCCCCGGTCATTACCGCACGGTGAACCCGTGGGAGCCGAACTTTCGCGTCATCCTGCGCAAGGGCAAGCTGCTGTTGTGCACGACCGAGGACGAGGAGCCGATCACGCCGCTCGAGGGCGGCCTGTATCGGGTCGGCGAGGACTACTCCGCCGAGCGGCTGCGTTTCGACACGGTGATCGGCGGCCGGGCCCTGCAGGCGAACCTGTCGGGAATCCCCTACTACCGCGTCTTCACGCCCTGAGGCGGGACGGCGACGGGCAGTCGGACCTCCGGCCGGTCCGATGCGCCGTCCAGCGCCGTTTCGATCTCGGCCCGGACCTCGGTGTCCGTCTCGCCCGCCCGCGCCCGCTCGAGCGCGTGGCGGGCGCCGGCGCCTCCCGTGCGGCCGAGCGCCCACGCGGCCGCGCCGCGCACCACCGGGTCGTCGTCTTCCAGCTTGTCGATCGCGGCGCCGAGCGCCCGGCCGTCCTGCGTGTTTGCCGCCACGATCAGGGCGTTGCGCACCAGGCCGCGCCGGCGCGGGCACTCCAGGGCGGTCGGCCTGAACTC
>DAISWT010000083.1:0-3155 GCA_036826235.1 Acidobacteriota bacterium
TCGAAATCGAACTCGTTCTGGAACTGGCCGACGGGGCCGCCGTGGATGCGCAGGACGGCCGGGTACTTCCTGCCGGCCACGAAGTCGGGCGGCCTCAGGATGAAGGCGGTGACCGCCGTGCCGTCCTTGCTCTTGACGCTGACCTGCTCCACCGACCCGAGCTTCAGCTGGGACAGCAGCTCCTGGTTCTGGTGGGTCAGCGGGCGGAGGCCGGCGCCGTCGAGGGCGAACACCTCGTCCGGCTGCTGGGTCGTGCTGTCGAGAACCGCGATCTTGCCGCCGGGTCCCACGGCGAAGTCGCTGACGGTGCGCGGCCCCGTGACCAGCCGGTCGATCTTGCCCGAGGCGGCCTGGATCTTCGCCAGATAGACCGAGCCGTCCTCCTCGAGGGTGCAGACGATCGAAGTCCCGTCCGAGGACCAGCGGAGAAGACCGGTGGTGCGGTCGAGCGCCGGGGCGACCAGGCGCGGCGCTCCTCCCGCCGCCGGGACGATCGCCAGCTTCGGCACGGCGTAATAGATGAGCTTCTGCGGACCGCCCTGCAGGTAGGCGATCTGCTTGCCGTCCGGGCTCCAGGCCGGACGCGTGTTCCAGTCGGGCTCGTCGTCGGCCCCCTCGAACGTGGTGAGCTGCCGCGGCGTCGCCCCGGTCTTCGCCTCGATGACGAAGATGTCCCAGTTGTCTCCGCGGTCCGGCTCCTTGCCCCGCTTGCTCACGAAGGCGATCGACTTGCCGTCCGGCGACCACGAAGGAAGCAGGTCATCGTAGCTGCCCGAGGTCAGCGGCTCACCCTTGCGCGCGGCGAGGTCGAACAGGACGAGATGGTCGCGGCGCTTCCCCAAATAGCCGATCTCGTCCTGCTTGAACTTGTAGCGGTCGACGACGATCGGCTTCGGGGTCTTGTCTTCGCACTTCTCCTTCTCCTCGTCGCAGGCCTCCGGATCGGGGTCGAGGACGACGAGAGCCAGCCGCGCGCCGTCCGGCGACCAGACGTAGTCCTCCACCCCTCCCTTCAGGTCGGTCAGCCGCTCGGCTTCGCCGCCGGCCCGGTTGAGGATCCACACCTGGTCGGTGTCGGCGGGGTAGTCGCGGCTGGACAGGAAGGCGAGCCACTTGCCGTCGGGGCTGAAGCGCGGCGTGGTCTCGCGCTCCTTGCTGGTGGTCAGGCGGATGGTCTTCGCGCCGTCCCAGCTCGTCATCCAGATGTCGGAATCGCCCTTCTCGTCCTTCAAGTTCAGTTTCGAGACCGAGTAGGCCACCCAGGTGCCGTCCGGGGAGATCTGCGGGTCGTTGACGTCGCGTATCTCGAACATGTCGTCGACGGTGAGAAGCCGCTTGTCGGCGGACCGGACCTGCGCGCCGGCGCCGATGAAGATCAGGACCGTCACGATACTCGTCACCACTGCCAACCGTTTCATGGTCCTCCCCGAATGAAAATGGATCGCCCGAACACCGACCGCCCGCACGTCACGCCACCCCTCCCTCCAGCCCCGAGATTCGTTCCAGCACTCGCGCCAGGCTCTGCGTCCCCTCGCGCCCCGAGCCGTGCGCCTGGGCCGAGGCGAACAGCTGGTGTACCAGCGCGGTCGCGGGCAGCGCGGCCGCCGCGGCGCCGCAGGCCTCCAGGACGAGCCGGAGGTCCTTCTGCACCAGGTCGACCATGAAGCCGGGAGCGAAGTCCCGTTTGATAATCCTCGGCCCCAGATTTGTCAATTGCCAGCTCTGCGCCGCGCCCGCCGAGACCGCCTGGATCATCACCTCGGGGTCGAGACCGCTCTTGCGCGCGAAGACCAGCGCCTCGCTCACGCCCAGCAGGGTCACGGAGATCAGGATCTGGTTGCACAGCTTCGCGAGCTGGCCGCTGCCCGAGGGCCCGCAGTACGTGATGCTGCGGCCCATCAGCTCCAGGACCGGGAGAGCCCGCTCGAACGCCTGCCGCTCGCCCCCCGCCATGATCGCGAGCGTCGCGTTGCGCGCCCCGACGTCGCCGCCCGACACCGGCGCGTCGACCAGGGCGCAGTCGCGGGCGCGCAGCCTCTCGTCCAGCAGGCGCTCCATCTTGGGGGAGATCGTGCTCATGTCCACGACGACTGATCCGGGACGGATCCCGGCGATGACCCCCTGCGGGCCGGCGATGACCTGCTCGACATCCGGCGTGTCGGAGACCATGGTGATGACGATCTCCGAGCGGGCGGCGACCTCGGCCGGCGTGCCCGCCACCACCGCCCCCCGCGCCGCCAGTTCGGCGGTCTTCGAGACGGTGCGATTGTGGATCGCCAGCAGATGCCCGCCCTTCAGGATGTGCCCCGCCATCGGACGACCCATGATCCCCAATCCGATGAACCCGACCGGTGTCTTGTCCGGCTGCGTCATGATTCGACCTCTCCGACTCGGTTCTCCCTGAGGATGGACAGCACGATCGGCCCCTCCGGACTCGTGCCCTCGACCGCGAAGCCCTCGTCCTCATAGAGACGCTTCGCCCGCGGGTTGTTGGTCCTGACGTCGAGCCACAGTCGGCGGGTCCGCAGGTCCACCAGGGCGAGCCGCTTCACCAGACGCAGGGCGTCGCGGCCGTGGCCGCGCCCCTTCTCCGTCACCACGATGCGCCGCAGCTCGACACCCTGGCGCGGCGCCTCCAGGCCCGCCAGGATGACATAGCCCACCGCGCGGCCGTCCTCGACCGTTTCGACGATCAGGTGCGACCTGTCCGGATGGTCCATCGCCTCCTCGTGCTGCCGGCGCGTCCACTGCGTGACATACGGACGGTTGTCCGGGTGTCCCTCCGCCGCCAGGACCCAGTCGAGGGCGCCAGGAGTCGTGCGGCGCAGGCGTACGGAGACCACCTATGTCCTGACGATCGCCGACCCGATCACGCGTATGTTCGCGCGAACGGCGGCCCGCGCCCGGGGCGCCGGCAACGAACGGCGTCCGGAGAAGCGGTCCCAGGTGATGTCAGGGGACGCCTGGAGGGAGACAGGCGGGCACGGGTCGGCGACCCGGGCCCGCCGCCGTGGTCTTTCAAGCCTCTGAGGGCCGCCTGTTAAGGACAAGGCTCCGATGCGAGATTCACCAGGTACTCCTGCGCATTCTGGAAATTGCCGCCGCATTTCTTGGCGCCGCACTTGTACTGCCAGTTGCTGGCGAAGTACAGGGTG
>DAISWT010000083.1:3262-3770 GCA_036826235.1 Acidobacteriota bacterium
GTGGTGCTTGCCCCAGCGCTGAATGGCATAGGTGTTGTTGGGAGCAGGGCCAATCAGCCTGTCCGTAGTGAGCTCGTCACTGTAGCGCCGCGTCTCCGTCGTGCCGTAGCCGTTGCCCGTGAACTCGTTGTCCCAGGTGATGTACACCCAGCCCGCCCTGCTGTTGGTCCGCCCGGAGACGCTTCGGGCAGGCACGGCGAACGCGCCGCTGGTGTCAGTCTGGCGCCGCGGGACGACATACGAGACGCCGCCGGTCCCCAGGCTGACCTGCGCGACCGGGCCTGCCGTGATGGTGCCCTGGAACTCCGTGGCCACCAGGGGCGGGTTGCTTCCCTCGCTGTACTTGCCGCAGGCTTCCGCGCCCACGATCACTTCGTTGTTGGAGTCGAAGTAATTGACGCTGAGATCGGCCCGGTCCACCGCGTAGACGTAGCCGTCGTGCGAGTTGCCATAGGCGCTCGTCTGCTGGCCGCCTCCCACCCCGATCGTGCAGGTGTCCACGCAGGCG
>DAISWT010000083.1:3785-4303 GCA_036826235.1 Acidobacteriota bacterium
ATCGGCGTGATGGTCATGGGCGGCGTGTCCACGAAGGACCAGACGCGCTTCTGGCCGCCGGTGAACGATGCGACGACGTAGTTGTGTTTCGGCGAAATGGTCACATAGCCGTCGGCGCATCCCGACGTCAGATCGCACGGAGTATCTGCGTAGATCGTCGGGCTGAAGCGGGCGGGGCCGCACTCTGGGGCCGTGGGGCAGTAGCTCGTGTCGACGACCGCGAAGGCGAAGCGGTCCCCCGGGATCGAGACGTGGGTGCTCAGCACGACGTAGCGACCATCGTCGCTGACGGCCCCGACGTTATTCCCGATCCCCTGCCATCCCTGGAGGCCAAGGGCCGTGACGTTCCACCTCCTGACGATCGCGCAGGCCGCGTAGTCGTACCAGAGGAGGTACTGCTGTCCGTTGATATCGGCAGGTGTCAGGATCAGACGCGTCGATCCCTGTCCGGTCCCCCAGCGCTCGTCGCCGGAGGGGGAGCCGGGGCAGGTGCCGAAGTCGGGATACATGAAAGACAC
>DAISWT010000083.1:4400-9610 GCA_036826235.1 Acidobacteriota bacterium
ATCCCTGAAGCCGTGATGCCGGGGCGTCAGCCCCCATTTACCGGAGCAATTGGGCGCCTGATTGTGGCCGCAGTCGATATTGCTGTTGGAGTTGCCTGCGATCCGCCCCACGAGGATGTTGAAGGGCATCTGATGGTAATACGCCAGATACCCCGGCTTGCCTTCGTCCGGGGTCTGGAACACGGCGTAAGGGTCGGTGTTGTCCGCCCACACGGGACCCGCTCCCGACACCAGCAGAAGGGACAACAGGGCAAGGGCCGTTCGCTGCATCGGACTCCTCCCTTTGAGGCGCCTCACACGGCGTGGTTGGTCGTACCGCCGGCTGACTCACCCCGACCCAGCCCGCAAGTCGGACACACTCTACACCACTCGCGAGAGGCACCGCCAGACCGATCAGTCCTCGATCCACTTTGTCATGAGGCAGCGATCGTGATCGACGAACCCGTGTCTGCGGTACAGGGCCTGCGCGGCGACGTTCACGCGCTCCGCCTCGAGGTGCAGCGCCCGCACGCCGAGATCGCGGCAGGCCTGCTCGACGAGACGCAGCCCCCGGGTGCCGATGCCCTGGCGCCGCTGGCTCGGCTGGATGAACAGCTCGTCCACGAAGGCGTCGCGCCCGCGGTATTCCAGGCTGTAGCCGAGCGTCAGGACCACGTAGCCGACGGTGTCCCGGCCGTCGCCGATCATCCAGACGCGCCCGAGCGACCGGTCGCGCACGATCCCCTCGAGCGCGCGCCGTGCGGTCGTCTCGTCGAACGGCGTGCCGTCGTGCACGTAGAGCTGCCGCATGTAGACGATCAGCCGTTCGACGTCGGAGTGCTCCGCGAGTCTGAACGTAAGTTCCATGGCGTGAATCCTGCTCCGTTGCGGGGTGCGCGCACTATAGTCCACCGCCTCCGCGGGCGGCAAGGATCAGGGGAGCGGCCGGTGTCCCGCCTCGGGGACGCGCCCAGAAAGGGGGGACGAATCGGCCCGCGCGCCGGGCTGCCACCAGCAGACAGACGCCGGCCACCAGGCAGTAGACCACCGCGAAGATCGAGGCCTCCGCGCCGAACGCTCCCCCCGACAGGATCTCCGGTCCATGAAGTCCGGACTTCAGGATGCCGCCGAACTGGAAGCCCGAAACGGCCACTCCAAAGATGCCTCCCTGCGCAAAGTTCCACCCGGCGTGCAGGCCGATGGGAAGCCAGAGTCGCCGGGTGAGCACGAAGCCGGCCGCCAGCAGGACGCCCGCCTCGAGAGCGACGGCCAGCCCGCTCAGGAGGGTGGCGCCCGGATTGCGGATGTGCGCCATTCCGAACAGCAGGGAGGAGATCGCGAGAGCGATCCAGGTCCCCAACCCCTCTTCGGTGATCCGGAAGATGACGCCGCGGACGAGAATCTCCTCGGCGAATCCCGAGGCGACCGAGAGGAACAGCCACGGACCCGCCGCCCGGAACTCGTCGAACCCCGTCACCTCGTAGCCGCCGGCCAGCCAGATCGATCCGATGGTGATGGTGAACAGCCCGATCCCCAGCAGGAATCCGGCACCCAGATCAACCGGGCCCTTCGCCGGAGAGAGCTCGCCGACCGATCGCCGTTCCACCACGCCGACGTACACCACGTAGGACGCCACAAAGGCCAGCAGGGTCGAGACGGAGTACAGATAGGGCGACGCCGCCGGATCGTAGAGGGCCCGCACGAGGCCCATTCGCAGCAGCGTAACCTGCGTCCCGAACGAGGCGCCGCCGAGAGCGCAGCAGGCGATCACGATGCGCGTGAGTGGGAAGCGGACGAACCGCGACAGGGTCACGCCCGGGCGGCGGTCTTGCCGTCTTCGGCCACCGCCGTGGCCGGCGCGGCGGTTGGCCGGGCGCGCCGGGCGCGGGCCAGGATGCGCTTCAGGAACGCACCCGTGTACGAGCCGGGATGGTCCGCGATCTCTTCGGGCGGGCCCTCGGCGACGATGAGACCGCCCTCGTCGCCGCCCTCGGGGCCGAGGTCGATGATCCAGTCGGCGGTCTTGACCACGTCGAGATTGTGCTCGATGACGATGACGGTGTTCCCCTGATCGACGAGCTGGTTGAGAACCTCGAGCAGGCGGCGGGCATCCTCGAAGTGCAGGCCGGTGGTCGGCTCGTCGAGAATGTAGACGGTGCGGCCCGTGGAGCGGCGGCTCAGCTCCTTCGACAGCTTGATGCGCTGCGCTTCGCCGCCCGACAGCGTCGTCGCCGACTGGCCGAGCTTGATGTACGACAGTCCGACGGCGTCGAGCGTCTCGAGCTTCCGCCTGATGCCCGGCACGTTCTCGAAGAAGCCCAGCGCCTCCTTCACCGCCATCCCCAGGACGTCGGCGATGCTCTTCCCCTTGTACAGGATCTCGAGGGTCTCGCGGTTGTAGCGCTTCCCCTTGCAGGCCTCGCACGTGACGTAGACGTCCGGCAGGAAGTGCATCTCGATCTTGATGATGCCGTCGCCCTCGCACGCCTCGCACCGCCCGCCCTTGACGTTGAACGAGAACCGGCCGGGTTGGTAGCCGCGCATGCGCGACTCGGGCACCGAGGAGAACAGCTCGCGGATCGGCGTGAACAGGCCGGTGTAGGTGGCCGGGTTGCTGCGCGGCGTGCGGCCGATCGGCGACTGGTCGATGTCGATGACCTTGTCCACCTCCTTGATCCCCAGCAGCCCGCGGTGCCGCCCCGGCTTGATCGGTGTGCGGTACAGGGCGCGCGCCAGCGCCTTGTACAGGGTCTCGTTCACCAGGGTGCTCTTGCCCGAGCCGCTGACACCGCACACGCAGGTGAGGAGGCCGAGAGGGAAGCTCACGTCGATCGATTTCAGGTTGTTCTCCTCGGCCCCGAGGACCTTCAGCCAGCCGCGCTCCCCCTTGCCCCGGGCGGGCGCGCGGCGGCGCGCCGGAATCGGGATCGTCCTTCGCCCGGACAGGTACTGGCCGGTGAGCGAGGCCGCCTGCGCCGCGATCTCCCCGGGCGTTCCCTGGGCGACGACGTGTCCGCCGTCCTCGCCGGCGCCCGGCCCCAGATCGACGACGTGGTCGGCGGCGCGGATCGTCTCCTCGTCGTGCTCCACGACGATGACGGTGTTCCCCAGGTCGCGCATGGCGCAGAGCGTGTCGAGGAGCTTCCGGTTGTCGCGCTGGTGCAGCCCGATCGACGGCTCGTCCAGGACGTACAGCACACCGGTCAGCCGCGAGCCGATCTGCGTCGCCAGGCGGATGCGCTGCCCCTCGCCGCCCGACAGCGTCGCGGCGGTGCGCGACAGGGTGAGATAGCCGAGCCCGACGTTCAGCAGGAATCCGAGCCGCTCGCGGATCTCCTTCAGGACCTGGTGGGCGATCTGGCGGTCCTTCTCGGACAGCTTCAGCTCGTCGAACTCCTTCACGGCGCGCTGGATCGTCAGCCCGGTGTACCAGGCGATGCTCCGCCCGGCTACCCTCACCGCCAGCGACTCCGGCTTGAGACGCGCCCCCTCGCAGGCGCCGCAGGGCTCGAGCGACATGTAGCG
Source organism: Acidobacteriota bacterium (assembly GCA_036826235.1). Taxonomy (GTDB): domain Bacteria; phylum Acidobacteriota; class Polarisedimenticolia; order Gp22-AA2; family Gp22-AA2; genus Gp22-AA3. The sequence goes on from DAISWT010000083.1 coordinate 7,905, forward strand.
CTCGATCTCCTCCCGCAGACCCGAGGACTCGCTGCCGCGGTAACGCCGCATCATCGCCGGGATGACCCCCTCGAACGCCTTGCGGAAGTAGTAGCGGTTGCGCCCCTCGACGTACTCGAAGTCGAACTCCTGGTCCCCGCTGCCGTACAGCAGGATGCGCTGCGCCTCCTTCGGCAGCCGGCTGAACGGCAGGTCGGGATCGAAGCGCATCTTCCGGGCGATCGCCGCGGCCGCCATGTGCAGCATCGCCCTGCCGTAGCCCCACGTCCCCTCGATCGCCCCCTCCCGCACCGGGACGCTCGGGTTCGTCACGATCTTGGCCGGGTCGATCTCCTGATGGGCGCCCAGCCCGTCACACGACGGGCAGGCGCCGTAGGGGGAGTTGAAGGAGAACATCCGGGGCGCCAGCTCGGTCAGCGAGGAGCCGCAGTTGATGCAGGCCATCTGGTCGGAGAACAGGAGATCCCGGCCGCCCTTTTCGCCCAGGACGTTGATCGTCACGAGACCCTCGGCGATCTTGAGCGACGTCTCGATCGAATCGGTGAGGCGGTTCTTCACGTCCGGCTTCAGGACCAGGCGATCGACGACGATGTCGACGCTATGCTTCTTTTTCTTGTCCATCGGGATGCCGTCGGCGATCTCCATGACGTGCCCGTCCACGCGCGCCCGCACGAACCCCTTCTTCATCGCCTCCAGAAGCTGCTTGCGGTATTCGCCCTTGCGGCCGCGCACGATCGGCGCCAGCACCTGGATGCGGCTGCCCTCCGGCAGCTCGAGGATCTTGTCGACGATCTGCTGCACCGTCTGGCGGGTGATCGGCCTGTCGCACTTGTGGCAGTAGGGGACGCCGACGCGCGCGAACAGCAGGCGCAGGTAGTCGTAGATCTCGGTGACGGTGCCGACGGTCGAGCGCGGGTTGCGCGAGGTCGTCTTCTGCTCGATCGAGATGGCGGGGGAGAGCCCCTCGATCGACTCGACCTCCGGCTTCTCCATCATCTCCAGGAACTGCCGGGCGTAGGCGGAGAGCGACTCGACGTAGCGCCGCTGCCCCTCGGCGTAGATCGTGTCGAAGGCGAGGGACGATTTGCCCGACCCTGACAGGCCGGTGAAGACGATGAGCCGGTTGCGCGGCAGCACCAGGTCGATGTGCTTGAGGTTGTGCTCGGCCGCGCCTTTGATGACGATGGTATCGACGGACATCAGGGAATGCGTGCCTCTCCCGCCTGGCTTGCGCTGCGTGCGAAACCTCGATCTTAAGGGCAGGGCCGGGAGAGTGTCAACGCGCGAGCGACGCCGGGCCCTGCGGTCGCCGGGCACGGCGTCGCATCCAGGAGACCGTGGTCCGTCACATGCCAACACGGTGCCTCGCCGAACCCCGCCACGGTCGACACAGACGTGTTTGCGCCGAAGAGGGATTCGGAAATTCGTCTACCGAGCATGAATCGGACCACCGCCTTCCCCGGTAGCTCCTGGACGAAGCGCCGCGCCCTGCGGCCGCCGGGCCTTCCGAGACCGCGCGCCGGGGCCCCGCCGCGCGCTTTCCCGCGCGGTGGGCGGCGCGTGGCGAGGAGAGGGGAGGGCTTGCGCAGCGAGCCCGGACCCGTGCCCGGCGGCCGCAGAGCGTGGCGCTTCGGAGCGGGCAGACCTCGGGCTGGCTTGTCGTAGAATGACGCGCGTTTGTCCGGGGGGGCAGCGAATGGCCGCGC
>DAISWT010000084.1:0-7714 GCA_036826235.1 Acidobacteriota bacterium
GAGCCCGGCGTGCACGTCTGGATCGCTCCGCCCACGCAGTTCTGCACCGTCCGCGCGCACGCCCCCACACCGCAGCTCGTCGCCCCGAGCTCTTCGTCCACCTGCCCGTCGCAGTCGTTGTCCAGTCCGTCGCAGGTCTCCGGCCGGGGACCGATGCCGCCGACGCAGGCCCCGAAGGCACCATTCACGCATGTCTCAGTCCCGAACTCGCACGCCCCGACGTCGGTGCCGCACGACCGGGTGGACCCATTCAGACAGTCGCAGCCGGGTTGCGTGTAATCGGCGATGCCGTCGCAGTCGTGATCCTTCCCGTCGCAGACGCGCGGCGCTCCCGGATAGACGGTCGGATCGGTATCATCGCAATCGGCATCGCACAGCGACGCCGGGTCGCCGTCGCGGTTGATCGGTGTGTGGGAGATTGTCCCGGTGGCCGGATCGCACGCGTCCGCGGTGCAGGCCCGGCCGTCGTCGATGCTCACCGGTGTGTGACGGCAGCCGGATGCGGGGTCGCACGAGTCAACCGTGCAGGCATCGCCGTCATCGCAGCTCAGGGGTGGGCCGGCCAGGCAGCCGCCGGCATCGTCGCAGGTGTCCCCGCTCGTGCAGGCGTTGCCGTCGTCGCAGGCGGCGCCGGCCGGCGCCGGGGTGTGATGGCACGCGCCGCCTGCATCGCAGTGATCGACGGTGCACGCGTTGCCGTCGTCGCAGTCCGCGTCGCTCGCACACGGCGGCGTCAGCGCGACGTAGGCCCCCCGGCAGACGGGCCCCTCCACCGGGCAGGCGCCGCCGAATGTGAAGCGCAGGGTGTACGCTCCCGGATCCAATCCGCCGGTGGAGAACGTGAATTCGTAGCCCGGCCAGGTCGTGCTCGTCAACGGGCCGAAGGTGCCGCCGGGCAGGTCAGGGCCGGTGATCGTCCCGGAACTGACGCCGACGTCGACCGTCGCCGTGCCGCTGTGCGCCTCCGCCGAATCGCGACCGAGAACGAAATCCGGCGGCAGCGAGTCTATACCCGGCAGGGGCCCCTCGCGAACCGATGGCGCCTCGCCCACGATCCCCGCGACCGGCGTCCGGCCGTCGCTCCAGGTCCCGGGGTCGTAAGACAGCCGCACCTTGGCTCCGTCCAGCGTGAGCTGGAACGACCGGCAGATCGAGTTGGAGTCGAAGACCAGGTGCCATTCGAAGGTCAGCGCGCTTCCGGAGGTCCGCACGTACAGGCCGGAGTCGGGACCGCAGGCGGACGGATCGGTGGCATAGCACGCGAGCGCGACGCTGATGCTGTGCGCATAAGCCGGACCGGCGCCGGCGACCTCGTCGAGACCCGCGGGCGGTGTGCAGCCGGCGCCTGATCGGAACGCCGGGTTCTCCGCGGACGCGGCCAGCGGCGTGACGAACCCGTCGATCGAGACGTAGAGTCGGTCCGCAGGCAGTCCCAGCACGTTCGTCCCGCCGGGCACATCGGCGCCGCGCTGCCCGGGGTCCGACAGATCGATGGGCAGACCACCGCTTCCGACGATGCTCTGAAACGGATCGCTCTCCGGCGTCCAGGTGTAGTCGTTGTGCACCAGCACCGTGCCGGTGACGCTCGAGCCGGCGACCGCCGCCGTCGGCTGCACCGCGTTCTGGCTGACGCCCGAGACCGAAAGGATGACGGGCGCCGCCGGGCCCGACTGGGCCGGGCTCGAACGCAAGGACAGGCCCACTAGAAGTGCGACGGTGCCTGTCAGCAGAAGGCGACGGTGCATGGTCGCCACTTCCCCCTGACGCCCGCAAAATCGGTTCACAGCCGGATCTCGATCGGCCCGGCCGACCGCTTCACTTCCCGTGTGCTCGATACCGGCGCCGGAAAAGAGCCGGCCCCCGCGCAGGTCATGCGGGAGGAGCTCCCCCCCGAATCCACTCCTCAGTTGGCGTGAAGGGTACGGCGATGGCTTGGTCCGGTCAAGGGAAAGCAGACACCGGCAAGGGGAAACCTTAGTGGAGGTGGGGGGCTCAGAGGTGTCTGGCGGTGTATTCCTTGAACCCGTTTCCACTCAGCGGCGACGCCCTAACCCACTGTCCCTGCGGGTTTTTCTCCCAGAGCCAGCCGTCGTAGCGGGCCGTCTGCTCGTAGATGATCAGATCGGGCAGCAGCAGCGGGAGGTCGCCCCGCAAAGGCTCCGTCCCCAGCGCACGGATGGTCACCCACAGCCAGCGGCTGTCGTCTCCCGCGATCAGGAGCGACTCGGTCGGATACCAGACGCCGTTCTTCCCGTCCAGCGCCCAGCGCGTGTGCAGGAGCCAGTACTGCCCCTTCATGAACACGGTGCGCCGGCCGCCGAAATCGACGCTCACCACCCCCGCCGGTCTGCCGATGAAGTCCCCCATCTCCAGAGCCAGCCTCTCGTCGGAGAACTGGGCCCAGTTCCACAGCGCGTCGAACGGAATCCATTCACCCCAGTTATGGTCGTGGTAGCCAGGTGCGTCGATCGCGTAGGCGCGGCCGTCGACCACCAAGCGACCCGTGACCAGCGCGCGTGGCATGAAGACCAGCCAGCTCATTGCCTCCCATGGCTGGCTGCCGACCGCCACGCGATCTCCCGCGAACCACGGCTCCGCCTGCGGCGCGTACGTCAGGTCCCACACCAGCCGTCCGTCCCGGCTGGCGCCCGCCACCCGGTAGCTGCCGTCATCGGCGACCTTGATGGAGCTGTCGCCGATCGTGACGTCCGCCTGCTGCCCGCTCGCCGTGAACGCCTCCGGCGAATAGGCGTCCACTTCGCTGACCCGGCCCTGCGCGGTGTACGCCACCGCGGCGAGCTGTATGCGGCCCGCCCCGTAGAGGTCGGCCGGGTTCGTGACGAAGTAGGAGACGATCGCCTGGACGCCGGAGCGCGCATCGAAGAGGTTGAAGTACCACCATTCGGTGTAGGTTGCGTCGTACGGCCCGCCGGCCCAGGACGGGTAGTGGAAGGCATCGTCCGCAGGCGACGGCCCGGCCGCGAGCAGCAGCACCGCCACGGCGATCACCAACGTCAGCTTCGCGGCGGTCATATGTATTTCTCCAGCAGTCCCTGGTCGTGGTCGTCGGCGGCTATTCTAGCCTTCCGGCGCTCCGGAAGCGCAAGGAGGGAGGACCCGCCGGGGTTACAATGCCGACGTCATGATGCCGGAACGGTTCGTCGACCTGCTGGGCGAGGCCCGGGCGTCGGCCATCCTGCGCTGTCCGACGCGCCAGGCGGCCGCCTCCGCCATGGAGGCGGCGGTCCGCGGCGGCTTCCGGATCGTCGAGTTCACTCTGACCATTCCGGGGGCCCTCGATCTGGTGGAGGAGTTCTCGCGCCGCCAGGACCTGATCGTCGGCGCCGGCACCGTGCTGACGTCCGAGGAGGCGCGCGCGGCCGTGACACGCGGGGCGCGCTTCCTGGTGTCGCCGGTGATCGATCGGGAGGTGATTGCCGCCGGGCTGTCGCTCGGGGTCGCGGTCGTCCCCGGCTGCCACACGCCGACCGAGATGCTCGCCGCCCACCGCGCCGGCGCGCCGCTGCAGAAGCTGTTCCCGGCCCCCGGGATCGGCCCCGCCTACGTGCGCGCCTGTCTCGGTCCCCTGCCGTTCCTGAGGCTCGTCCCGACCCACGGTGTCGACGCGGCCAACGCGCGCGCCTGGCTCGATGCCGGCGCCCACGCCGTCGGGTTCACCCAGTCTCTGTTCGACGCCGCCGACATCCAGGCGGGCCGCTTCGACCGGATCGAGGAGCGGGCCCGCGCCCTGCTCGCGGCGGTGCGCTGACGGGCGTTGCCGCTTCCGATCTCAGCGGTCAGAGCCCGTGCCGCAGTCGGGCGGTGGCGGCACGGGAAAATCGTCGCGGCTCCAGTGCTCGATGGTGGGCACGAATCCCGAACCGAATGTCATCTCGCCCGAGCGGTAATACATCTTCGAGCTGACGGTGTAGCCGCCCCCGTCTGTGACCGACGCGAAATAAAGAACGTTGTCGGGTGAGAGCGGCGGTCCGCACGGCATCGCCTTCCCGATCGGCACGAAGCCGTAGAAGTCGGAGCCCAGGCGGTACAGCCGCACCGCGGTGAAATCGCAGGCGAGGTCCGGGGTGCTGTCGAGCTGCGACGCAACCAGCAGCCGCGCCCCCAGGATCGGTGTTCCGCCATGACGCGCCCTGACCCTGAAGGTCATCCAGGACCCCGTCGCCGCCATCGCCAGCGTCGGGGTCTGCAGCGGCTCCGGCCCGCCATCGAAGCTGAACTTCAACCAGCCGGTGATGGTGCCCAGAAGCGGCAGAATCGTCTTCAGCCCGTCGGGTCCATCGACCACGCCGTGCTTGCCGTTCGGGGCCAGGACGATGCGTTGGCTGAACCGTTCCGCCGTCCCGGCCGACCGCACGCGATCGTAGGTGGTGTTGATCGCCGGGATGGTGAAGTACTGATCGTGCGTGCCCACGATCGTGAGCAGCGGTGCGTGCTGTGTGGGGGCGTAGCCGATCGGATCGAAATAATCGAGGAAGGTCCGGAGCGTCGGATCGTCGCAGCCGGCGATCGTGTTCAGGGCGTCCACGCCGCTGCGCAGGCCGTCCCGGGTGTAGTAGTAGAGCCCGTGATACAGCCAGGCGCCTTCGTACCGCATGATGTCCCGCCAGTCGCCGGCCACGGCGAGGGCGACCGCCGCCTTGACCCGGTCATCCACGCCGTTGATGTAGTACGTGAACTGCCCGCCCATCGACGCGCCCAGGACGCCGAGACGTGACGGGTCGATGCCGTAAGGGTTGCCCGGCTCCAACGCCAGCGCCTCGAGCACCGTCAGGGCCCGCATCCCCGCGTAGGCCCAGTGATACAGGAAGCTCACCGCGGGCGCCGGCTGGTTCTGGTTCTCCTCCACGGAGATCCAGGCCTGCTCGGTGTCGCGCGGGCCGCCGGTCGAGAGCCCCGCGTTCGGACCATCGATGGAGAACGCCACATAGCCGAAGGCCGCGACGGCGCGCGCCAGATCCGGGTCGCCATGACCGCCGTGACCATGCCCGACGACGACCGCAGGACGCGGCCCGCCGCCGGCGGGGGCGGCGAGATAGCCGTGAATCCGGATGGTGTCGCCCGTGTGCACCTCGTACGGCGCCTCGCTGTCCGCCCACCTGGCGTCACCGATCTCGGAGTCGTAGAAGACCTCGACGTACCCCGAGCGCGGCACGATCCGGAGGCTCAGCGTCGATCGATCACGGATCGTCTCCAGGACCTCGGGCGTCCATAGATCGAGCGGCGCCTGCGCGCGCGCCGGAGAGCCGGTGACCAGAGCGGCGAGCACGATCTGCGCCGCCCGGACGAGAAGCACGCCACCGCGTCGCATGGTCGACCTCCTCAGCCCGCGAACACGTTCTTCAGGACGAACAGGACGTTGGCGGGACGCTCGGCCAGGCGCCGCATGTACCACGGGAACCAGGCGTCCCCGTAGCTGATCAGCACGCGCACCGGGTGACCGGCGGCGGCGAGACGCGCCTGCTCCTCCCGCTGGATGCCGTACAGCATCTGGAACTCCACCTCCCGGGGCCGGAGTCCCGCTTCGCCGGCCGTTGCCTCGATGCGCCGGATGAGCGAAGCATCGTGGGTGCCGAAGATCGCCCGCACGCCCGTCCGGCGCGCCCCGGGGCCGAGCAACCGCTTGGCGAGAGCGAAATAGTTCGCGTCGACGTCCCGCTTTCTCGGAAAGGCCTTGTCGGCGGGCTCCCGGTAGGCGCCCTTGACCAGGCGCACGCCCGCTCCGAGAGGGATGAGGCTCTGCACATCCCGCTCCGTGCGGCGGAGGTACGCCTGCACGCAGACGCCCACGTTCGGCCGGCGGGACCGCGCGCCGCGGTAGATGTCGAGCGTCGCGTCGGTGTAGGCGCTCGACTCCATATCGATCCAGACCGAGGTCCCGGCGGCTCCGGCCCTCTCGACGAGGGACAACAAGCGGGTCTCGCAGGCGGCCCGGTCGAGATCCAGCCCGAGCTGCGTCAGCTTGACCGAGATCTCGACGTCGAGCCCCGCGCGCTGCGCGCGCGCCAGGACATCGAGATAGTGCCGCGCGACCTGCTCCGCCTCCTGCGGGCTTCGCAGGTTCTCTCCGAGATAGGTGAGAACGGCGCCGATGCCCGCCCCCTGGAGCGCGCGGGCCGCGTCCAGGGCCGACTCCACTTCCTCACCCGGCATGAAGCGCGACACGGCCCGGCGGACAAATCGAAGCTTGACGGCGCGCTCGCGCAGCCAGCGGCTTTGCGAGCCTGCGAGAAAAGCGCTCCTGAGGAGCCCCATCGGTCACGTCTCCGGCGCGGCGCACCGCGCGAGCCGGATGATACGCAGTCCCGTCGGTCCCTGTCCACCGAACTTGCGCCGAACTGTAATCGACGTCAGTTATTTGTCGGCGTCTGCACGTGCCGACTCAGCCCTCGACACTTATATTGGCTCGCATGCGCCGACTCCCGGAACGAGGCGGCTGCGAGGCGGGGAGAACCAAACGCGAGGAGATCAATGATGAAGACGAGGTTCTGGGGGATAGCGATCGCTCTGGTCGTCTGCGCCGCGGCGATCGCCTGCGTGACCTACGGATACCAGACAGTTCCGAACCGATCCGTCCCGACCGAAGTCGCTCCTCCCGAGGGCGGCGCGGACCAGCCCTTCTACGACGACCTGGCGCCATACGGCAGCTGGGTCTACGTCAGCGGTCCCGGCTGGGTCTGGTCCCCCCACGGCTTGCAGGCCGGCTGGCGCCCTTATCTGGTCGGCCACTGGGTGTTCACCGATTATGGCTGGACCTGGGCCTCCGACGAACAGTGGGGCTGGGCCGTCTACCACTACGGCCGCTGGCACCAGGATCCGAGCTACGGCTGGGTCTGGGTGCCCGGCACCGAATGGGGCCCCGCCTGGGTCGCCTGGCATGAAGGCGGAGGTTACGTCGGCTGGGCGCCGCTCCCCTGGCAGGTCCGCGTCGAGGCCGGCGTCAACTGGGCCGGTGTCAACATCTCGCTGCAGTCATCCTCGTGGTGCTTCGTCAATGCGCGCAACCTGGTCGATCCCGGGCTGCGGAACTACGTCGTGCCCCCGGCCCGCAACGTCAATCTGATCCAGATCACGCAGAACGTCACGAACTACACCTACATCAACAACCGCGTGGTGAACCAGGGCGTCCGGGTCGAATCGATCGGCCGGGCCGTCGGCCACTCCATCCCCCATTATCGCGTCGCCGAGACCGAAACGTCCGAGTCGACGCGCGGCGGGCGGGTGAGAGGACAGGAGTTCGAAGTGTTCAAGCCCGACCCCTGGCGCGGCCGCAAGTCGCAGGGACGGGTCGACCCTCCGGGCCACGAGAATCGGGATCGTCCGCGGGACTGGCGCGGCGCGCAGCGGCAGCCGGAGCCGGCCCCCGCCGCCTCGCAGCCGGCGTCTCCCCCGCAGGGCGCCACTCCGCCCGAGCCGCCGGCGAATGCCCGGGGACAGGAGACGCCGAACCGCGGGCGCGATCAACACGACAGCCGCGGCCGCAGGTTCCTCGACGCAGTCAACGGACAACAGCCCCCCGGGCGTTCGCCTCAGGACGCGCCGCCGGCGCAGCCCCCGGCGCCGAACCAGCCCGCCAATGCGCCGGGCCAACCGGCACCCGCGACGTCGCAGAACCCCGGCGGGCCGGCCCCGCCCGCCAACGCCCGGCCGGCCAACCCGGGGCGACGGTTCCGTCGGGACTCAGCCGCTGGACATA
>DAISWT010000084.1:7724-9579 GCA_036826235.1 Acidobacteriota bacterium
CACGGCGCCAACGCGCCGCCCGCCAGATCGGATCAGGGCAAGGCGCAGGACGCGAAGGATAAGCAGAAGGGACGCGGGAACGCCGGGTCGAAGGACAAGAAGCCGAAGCAGGAACCGCCGAAGCCCGACGGTTCGGACTCCGACAAGCCGAAGGGGCAGAGCGGCAATTCCGATCACTGAAGCTTCGCTCTCTTGAACGAGTCTGAATGAGAGGCCGGCCGCGCGCACCGCGGCCGGCCTCAGTGCTGTCGGGGTGGAGAGGTCGGCTTCCCTACGGACCTAGCAGGCGGTGGCGGTGCAGCCCTTGCCGTTGAAGTGGATGCACTTGTAGCCGGTCATCGCGAAGCAGTCGATGCCCCTGTTGCAGGCCTTGTTCGGACAGCCCGCCGCGAAGGCGGGAGTCGCCACGAGATCCGAGAGAGCCGACACGTAAGGCGAATGGACCGGACTCACCGGCGCATACAGCGTCGTCAGCGACGCGACGACGGCCATCAGCGCGACAATCCGCACGGCGTACTTGTCAACCTGGGCATTCTGAGCCCTCCCTGCGTGAGTGAAAAGCGACCTGCCTGATCTCCACCACGGGGCCCGATCCGTATGCAACCTCGTCAACCGGCACCGGGCGCGCCGATGACCTGCCGGAGGCGTCTCTTCTGACCGGGAGCCGCTTCTTCTGCCCACGTATTTCACGCCCCGAAGGTTGTGTCCGCTCACCCTCCATTGGTCACGGCCGTGGATGAGGTCGCCCGGTCTCAGCCCGTTCGCGGCCGCGTCGCGACCGGCCTCCTGGCATCTGGCAGAAAACGTGGGAACATTGTCATTGTCTCCGGGGCCGCATAAGCGCATCCTCTCCGCATGTCGAGGCGATCGTCCCGCCCGAGACCAGAGCACGCCACGGAGCCCCCGGCCCGGCCGGAGCGCAGAACGACGCTGCGGGTCACGATGCTGGCCTATCCCGGCATCCAGATGCTCGACGTCATGGGGCCGCTCGAGGTCTTCTCGCGCACGACGCGCTGGCTGAAGGACAGCGGCCGGCGCCGGGACGACGCCTACAGCCTCGAGATCCTCGGGCTGAAGCGCGGCCCGTTCCGCGCCTCGTCCGGTCTGCGTCTGTACGCCGATCGCCGCTTCGACGAGGTCGGCCGCGGCATCGATACGCTCTTGATCGCGGGTGGGATGGGGGCGGAGCGCTACTGTGCCCACCCGCCTATCCTGCGCTGGCTGCGCCGGCAGGCCGGCTGGGTGAGGCGGCTCGCCTCGGTCTGCACCGGGGCGTTCTTCCTGGCCGAGGCGGGCCTGCTGAAGGGACGACGGGCCACCACGCACTGGAGCTGGTGCGCACGCCTGGCGCGCGGCTATCCCGAGGTGCGCGTCGAGCCGGACACGATTTTCGTGCGTGAGGGTTCGATCTACACCTCGGCCGGAGTCACCGCAGGCATGGACCTGGCGCTGGCCCTGGTCGAGGAGGACCAGGGGCGCGAGGTGGCGCTGGCGGTGGCCCGCGAGCTGGTGATGTTCCTGCGGCGGCCGGGCGGCCAGTCGCAGTTCAGCGCGCAGCTCGCGGTGCAGTTCGCGGAGCGCGAGCCGCTCAGTGATCTGCAGGGGTACATCCTGGATCACCCGCGCGACGATCTGTCGGTCGAGACACTGGCCCGCCGCGTGGCCATGAGCCCGCGCAACTTCGCGCGCGTCTTCACGCGCCAGGTCGGGACGACCCCCGCGCGCTTCGTCACCTCGGTCCGCGTCGAGACCGCCCGGCGCCTCCTCGAGGAGTCGTCAGAGGATCTCGAGAAGATCTGCACCATGAGCGGTCTCGGCACCGCGGAGTCGATGCGCCGCGCTTTCCTGCGTCTCG
>DAISWT010000085.1:0-9430 GCA_036826235.1 Acidobacteriota bacterium
TCGCCCTCAGGAGGCGGTCGCGCGGCGTGACGTAGTGCGAGTTCGGGTAGATCGGAACGCGGTGCAGCTTCCTGATCACCGCGCCGCGGACAGGGTCGATGAGCGAGAGGGTCTCGATCTGGTCGCCGAACATCTCGACGCGCACGGCGACATCGTCGTAGGACGGGAAGATCTCGACCACGTCTCCACGCACCCGGAACTTGCCGCGCTCGAGATCGAACGTGGTGCGCTCGTACTGGATCTCGACCAATTTCCGGAGCATGGCGTCGCGGTCGATCTCCTGCCCCGGCTCGAGCATGAGCATCATCCCGTGGTAGGCCTCGGGCGAGCCGAGGCCGTAGATGCACGACACCGAGGCCACGATGACCACGTCGCGACGCTCGAACAGCGAGCGCGTCGCCGAATGCCGCATCCGGTCGATCTCGTCGTTGATCGTGGCCTCCTTCTCGATATAGGTGTCCGACTGCGGCACGTAGGCCTCCGGCTGGTAGTAGTCGTAGTACGACACGAAGTACTCCACCGCGTTCTCCGGGAAGAAGCGCCGGAACTCCTGGTAGAGCTGCGCCGCCAGCGTCTTGTTGTGCGACAGGACCAGCGTCGGCCGCTCCACCGCCTCGATCACCTTGGCCATGGTGAAGGTCTTGCCGCTGCCGGTGACGCCGAGCAGGACCTGGTGCCTGGTCTCCGCCCGGAGGCCCTCGACCAGTTTCCGGATCGCCGCCGGCTGATCCCCCTTCGGCTGGAACTCGGTGGTGAGCTTGAACAGACCGGGCATCGCCGTCCTTCCGCACCCGCATGATAGGCTATCCACCTTCCGGAGATCGACGTGGACGCTGTGATCCCGTTCTCACCCCCCTCGCTCGAGGCCTTCCGTGCCTGGACCGCGCCGGCCGGCGGGCGGCAGGCGCGTCTCGACATCTCCGGCATCGCGCTCGAGTTCGAGGACCTGCCCGCTGATCTGGCGGCGGGGATGGCCGCCGCCTACGCTCCCTATCTTTCGGGGCCGAGCGGCGCGGGCCGCCCGCTGCGGGTGCGCATGCGGCGGGCGCCGCTGGCGTATTTCGTGTCTCCGGGGTTCGCGCCCGGCTGGGAGGTGTACCGGATGCACACCGCCCTGGACGGTCCTGTGTTTCGAACCGTGTCGTACCGTCTCGCGTCCTGGATCGATCTGACTCGGCGGGAGGGCGTGATCGCGCTGGCGTCGGGCGAGCGGGATCCAGCGCCCCGCGCGCTGGAAAATTTCATCCGCAGCTGCGTCGCCTGGCTGGCGATCGACAGCGGCGGCTTCTTCCTGCACGGCGCCAGCATCATCCGGTCGGGGCGCTCCTACCTCTTCTATGGACCGTCGGGCGCCGGCAAGTCGACCCTCGCCGCGATGAACGACGAGGGCGAGGTGATCAGCGACGACCTGACGCTCGTCCTCCGGGGGCCGGAGGGCCTGGCGGCGGCGGGAGGGCCGTTCCGGGGAACCTACAGGCGCGGCGCTCCGGTCATCGGCACCTTCCCCGTGGCCGGCTTCTACCGCTTGCGCAAGGATGAGCGGACATTCGTCCGCCGCGACGACGGCGGCTGCTTCGCCGATCTCCTGGGCAACCTGCCGTTCGTGGTGGATCAACTTCCTCTGCGTCCCGATCTGATCGATCGGGTCCGGGCTCTTGTCGAGGGGGCTCCGTTCCGCTACCTGCACTTCCGCAAGAACGCGCGCTTCTGGCCAGCGATCGACGCGCCGGGGTAGCTCAGTTCCCGAAGTCGGTTGCCACGAAGAAGGCGCCCGCCTTTCCGCACGTCCGGAAGCCGGCCTCGCGGGCCTCGGCGATCACTCTCGTGGCCCTGAACAGGTGACAGAAGGACTTTCCAAGACTGCCGTCGGTCCGAAGAAACCAGGTGAACCAGTCGCCGAGCTCGAACCCGGCCTCGTGACCGGCGTGGCGGACCCACGCCAGGAAGACATTCAGGAGCTGCACAGGCGAACGGAGGAGGTAGGCGCTGAACACGACCGATCCGCCCGGGCGCAAGTGGCGTCCGAGACGACGGAGGCATTCCACGCGGCGCGCGCGCGTCGGCACGAACGAGTAGACCAGGGGGGTGATGTAGATGCCTTCGAACTTCCGGCCGGGAAGATCGAGCTCGGCCATGTCGGCCAGCACGAACTCGATCGGGCATGCGGCGGCGCGCGCGTTGCGCTCTCCGGCCCGGACCATGTCTTCCAGAAAATCGAATCCCGTTACCCGGTAGCCGTCGCGAGACAGGTGAATCGCCTCCCCCCCCGCGCCGCTTCCCGCGATCAGGACCGAGCAGCCCTTCGGGAAGGCGCTCACGAGAAGCGCATGCAGATCATCATCTCCCAGCGGGAACGACAGCAGATCCGTGTAACTCTCGACCTGGCCCTGGTATTTCCTCTGGACCGAGGCCACTGCGTCCCCGGCGAAACGCGGGGCTTCGCGGATCTTCCGAAGCCAGTAACGCAGCGCCACCCAGCGCGACCAGAAGGGAAAACCGGCGACCACGGCCCGGCCGACCGCCCCACCGGCGCCCCTCTCGCCGGCGACGACCGCCAGCACACCGTGCGCTGCGATCACCTCGCGGGCGCCGGGACAGGCGTCGAGCCCCGTGATGTAGGCGTCACCACCGGAACCAGCCAGGATCCTGCGAATATCTCCCCAGCCCTCCACCGCGCACAATGCCAGATCGCCTTTCTCGGGGCGCCGGTTTCCATCGAGAGCGACGCGATCGCCGTTGGCGATCCATGGCTCCAGGGCGAAGCCGGTGTAGACAATTTCCAGACGGCCGCTCCTCTTGAGGAGCACACGCAGCGTGCCGGCCGGCACGAGCTGGGAGTCCGGCGCAAGACGAACGCTGCGCGGGTGTGATTGACCCCACGGCGAGGGGATCCGGAGCGCCCGTCCTCGCTGCTGCTCCGACCCGTCCCCGGGATCCTTACCTGACATCCGGGTAGTCCGCCTTCAGCCTCGCCGGGTCGGCTCCGAGCGCATCGCGCAGCTTGAGCCAGGCGAAGCGCGCCGCCGTCCGTGCCACACCCCCCTGGGACAGCCGGCGGGCGGACGTGATGGCCGTGAGCGGCAGGGTCACCACACGGCCACGCGCGCGCAGGGCCTTCGAGAGCCTCAGATCCTCGAACAGCGGGACGTCGGGAAATCCACCGAGTTTGTCAAAGACCGAGTGCCGGACGAACAGGGCCTGATCGCCGTAGTGGATCCCGCGCAGCACCGACCGGGCGGTCGCGTAAGCGGAGATGATGCGCAGCAGGGTTCCCGATTCCCTGTACCGGTGCCGGAAACCGCCGCCGACGACCTCCCGATCGATGAGCGCCCCCATGACCGTGCGCGCCGCGTCCGGGGGCAGGGAGGTGTCGGCATGCAGGAAGAGAAGAATGTCTCCACGGGCCACACGCGCCCCCGCATTCATCTGCGCTGCCCGCCCGGGGCGCTGGGAGACGACGACCCGGGCGGCCAGGCTCCGGGCCGGCCAGGAGCGGGTCAAGCGCTCGAAACTCGCCACCGTCCTGTCGCCGCTCCCCCCGTCCGACAGGATCACCTCGAGGGAGAGGTCGAAATTTTGCCGCCCGAGGCTGGCAAGCGCGTCGGGAAGGACATATTCTTCATCTAGCGTGGGCATGATGATGGACAGGGGGAAGACCGGAACCTTTGCGTGTATAATCACTTAGACCGCTCCTCGAGCGGGGCGAGGTCCATTGGGAATCGACGATAAAACTCGCTCATCCACCCCCTTCAGCGGACCAAGCAAAGCGGGTGGTCCCCCACCGGGGAGTCTCCCGACCGGCACCCCTCCGCCAGGAGGTCCCCCGACCGGTCCACCCCCGCGGGTCCGGTTCTGGCGCAAGCCCAAGAACCTGATCGTGATCATCCTGTCGGGTCTGCTCCTGGCCGGTGGCTCAGGATCGGCGCTCGGGTATTTCCTGACCTTCGACATACCCGAAGTCACCCACCTGCAGGACTGGAAGCCGCCGGTCGTCACGACGATCTACAGCGCCGACGGCCAGGTCCTCTACCAGTTCGGCGCGGAGAAGCGGATCGTGGTCGGGCTCGACCAGATCCCGAAGGAGTTCCTTGACGCCCTGGTCGCCACCGAGGACTCGCATTACTACGAGCACGTCGGCATCGACCCCTGGGGGATCGCGCGAGCCATCATAACGGACATCACGCATCTCAGGAAGGCGCAGGGCGGCAGCACCATCACGCAGCAGCTGGCGCGCTCACTGTTCCTGAAACCCGAGAAGACCATGCGCCGCAAGCTGCAGGAGATGGTGCTGGCGGTGCAGATCGAGAAGGCGTTCACGAAGCAGGAGATCCTCGGCTTCTACTGCAACCAGGTCTACATGGGGCACGGCCGTTACGGCATCGAGGCGGCTTCCGAGTATTACTTCGGCAAGACGGCCAATAAAATGACGCTCCCGGAGGCGGCGCTCCTGGCCGGGCTGGTGCAGCGGCCGGAGGCCTACTCGCCGTTCCGTTCGCCTGAGAAGGCCCGATCGCGCCGCGACCACGTCCTGAACCGCATGGCGGAGGAGGGCAAGATCACCCGCGACGTCGCCGACCAGGGGATGGCGACACCCGTGGAGGTGGCCAAGCTGCCGGAGGAGGACAACATCGCGCCGTACTTCGTCGAGGAGGTCCGGCGGTACCTCGATTCCAAGTACGGCGAGGTGGCCCTCTACGAGGAGGGGATGGAGGTCCACACCACGCTCGATCCGGCGATGCAGAAGGCGGCCAACCAGGCGGTGTTCGAGGGGCTGCGCGTTCTGGACAAGCGCCAGGGTCTGCGGCCGATCAAGCAGAACGTCCTCAAGGACGGTGGCGACCTGGCGACCTTCACCTCCAGCGCCTGGGGCAAGGCGCCGTCCATCGGCAAGCTGCGCACGGGCGTGGTGACCGAGGCGAACCGGCGCACCGCCACGGTCAAGCTCGGCGACTACACGGCCCACTTCGGTCCCGAGGGGATCGACTGGACCGGCAAGACGATTCCGAACCAGGCGCTGAAGGTCGGGGATGTCTCCCCCTTCCTGGTCCTGGGAATCGACGAGGCGAAGAGGGAGCTGCGCGTCAAGCTCGACCAGGAGCCGCTGGTGGAGGGGGCCCTGATGGCGATCGACCCGGCGAGCGGGGAGATCAAGGCGCTGGTCGGCGGCTACGATTTCAACCGCAGCGAGTTCGATCGCTCCATGCAGTCGTACCGCCAGGCCGGGTCGGCCTTCAAGCCGTTCGTCTACACGACGGCCCTGGACTCCGGTCACACTCTGGCCGACACGATCTTCGACAAGCCGACGGTGTTCGTCGACAGAAAGACCGGCGACGAGTACCAGCCCGACAATTACTACCGCAAGTACTACGGCGTCACGACCCTGCGCGAGGCGATGGAGGAGTCGCGCAACATCGTGGCGGTCAAGCTGCTGAACCAGATCGGTTACTCGCGCACCATCGAGACCGCGCGCAAGATGGGAATCAGCAGTAAGCTCGAGCCGTACCCTTCGATGGCACTCGGAACGGAGGAAGTCTCGCTCATCGATCTGACGACCGCCTACTCGATCTTCCCCAACCAGGGGGTCCGCGTCGAGCCGCACTTCATCCGTTACGTCGCCGACCGCGACGGCAAGATGCGCGAGGAGTCGAAACCCCAGGTGATCGAGGTGCTGCGTGCCGACATCGCTTACCTGATGACCTACCTCCTGGAGGGCGTCACGGAGAGCGGCACCGGCGCCGCCGCCGCGCGCGAGCTGAACCGGCCGGTGGCCGGCAAGACCGGGACGACCGACAGCCACGCCGACGCCTGGTTCGTCGGTTTCAGCCCGTCCCTTGTGGCCGGCGTCTGGGTCGGCTTCGATCAGAAGAAGCCCCTCGGCGAGGGGGAGACGGGGGCGCGCGCCGCCCTGCCGATCTGGATCCAGTTCATGAAGGAGGGCCTGAAAGGCAAGCCGCCGGAGGAGTTCCCCAAGCCCGCCAACATCGTCTACGTGCCGATCGACCGGAATACGGGCCTGCGAGCGACCGTCGAGTCGAACTGCCCCGTGACCTTCCTGGAGGCCTTCCTGGAGGGGACGGAGCCTGCCAAGGCCTGCTCGGCCGTCGAGCATTTCCGCCAGTCGCTCCCCTACTATCTGCAGAACTTCGAGGTGACGACCGACTTGGAGCTGAGCCTCGACGGCGACGCCCTGGTCCACCTGGTGAGTGAGGGCCAGGGCGAGGTGGAGATGCAGTCGGGCGGCAAAGAGATCCTCGTGCACTTCGACGGGAAGGACCTCCAGGTGCCTCTGGATATCAGCCGTAGCGAGCGCCACGGTGCTGTCGACACTCTTGCCACGCCCGGGGGAGGCCCGGCGGTCGATCCGCGGCCGGGCCCGTCTCCCAGCCCCGGCACGGAGGCCCCCACGCACTTCGGCGTGGACGGCCGGCCGGCTGAAACCATTTACATCAATAACGACTGACGGGCGCGCGCCTGGTTCGCCCGCGGTTCCGCCAGCAGAATCTGATTCGCCGGCACGCCCAGTTTCAGGAAGGGACTGGAGAGGCTGGCGCACGCCCTGAGCGTGTCGATGAGCACACCGCAGGTCGCCCCGCTGGTGGCCACGACCCAGGTGCGGGTGCCGGACCCCGGGCACTGCTCGCTGGCCGCCGTCATGAGGGCCGGGGCCTCCGCCCGGTAGAGGCTCTCGTAGTACCACCCCAGGTGGTTCGCTGCCTCGGGCGGGAAGGAAGCCGGCTGGAAAGTCCCGCCCGCCTGGCGCAGGTGGTACTCCATCGCGGCCCGGTACAGACCACAGAACACGATGTGGTCGCCGGGCCTCAGATTGGAGGCCAGGACACCGGCCATGATCGGCTCGGGAAACCGCCTGTGCACACCGGCTGTGTAGCGCACCGACAGCCCGGCGAGGGCGAGCACCCAGATCGTCACCAGGAGGGAAACCCGCGTTCCGCGGAACATCCCCGCGACTGCCGCGCCGGCTGCGGCGATGGCCACAGGAAGGATCAGGATCTCGTAGCGTCCCAGGAGATAGATCGGCCGCGCCAGCGCGGTGAACAACGCGGCGGCCACCGGAGGCACGGCTGTGTACAGCAACAGCGCCAGGGATTCGCGGCGGCCCGCGCCCGACAGGATCGGAGCGACCAGCAGCCACAGGAACCAGCCGGCGAACAGGTAGCTCGCCGGGGCCGGCACGAGGGTGGTGGCTTGTCCTCCAATATCGCCGACGCCGACGGCGAAGATCAAGAGCGATCGAAACGGCAGCTGCCACCAGGGAATCGTCTGGATCATCCGGATGAACTGGTAGGACGGATCGCGGACCTGCGCCACCAGAACCGGCACCCACGGAGCGTACAGCAGCAGGGCCAGCGACGCCGCGATGACCCAGCCCCGGATCCGGTCGCCCGGGTAGAGCAGGGCGACGGCCCCCGCCGCCGGCAGGACCAGCAGCCCCCAGTTGTGCGTGTAGAAGGTCGCCGCCAGAAGCAGGGCGTGCGCCAGCAGCGCGCGGCGCATCCCGTTCTGCAGCCAGGCCAGCAGCCGCTCGCCTGCCAGGACCGTGAGAAGCGGCAGCAACGTGTACATGCGCGCTTCCTGGGAGAACTGCACCGCCATCGGTGTGGCCGCCATCAGGAAGGCGGCGGCAAGACCGCCCCTCTCCCCCGCGATTCGCCGCGCCAATCGGGCCGTTGCCGGAACCAGCAGGACACCGCACAGCAGAGACAGCAGGCGGACTGCGGCCTGGCCCTCCCCAAACAGGTTGATCCATCCGTGCAGCAGCAGGTAGTACAGGGGAGGCCCCGACTCGTCGGCCAGGGAAGGTGCGATGGCCCACAGGGGCTGGCGGGCGACCGCGACGGAGTAGGCCTCGTCCAGCCAGAAGGGGTGACGTGTCAAGCCATGCAGACGGAGTCCCGTCGCCAGCGCGATCGCCGCGCCGAGCGCCAGGGTCGAGGTATGGCTCCGGGCATACCGGACGGCCCGATCGAAGATCAGTCCCAGGGAAGCCTCCCGCGGGCCGTGGTCGCGCCTTCGTCCCGGTCGGCTTACAGCAGGCTGTCGAGTGCCACGTAAGGCAAGTCCTGCGAGCGCGCCACCGCCTCGTGCGTGACCTTGCCGGCGTGTGTGTTCACGCCGGCGCGCAGGCTGGGGTCCTCGCGGGCGGCGTCCCGGAAGCCCCGCTCGGCGATCTTGAGCACGTAGGTCAGCGTGGCGTTGGTGAGCGCGAAGGTGGAGGTGCGCGGCACCGCCCCCGGCATGTTCGCCACGCAGTAGTGGATGCCCCCATCCACCTCATACGTCGGGGCAGAATGGGTCGTCGGCCGGGTCGTCTCGATGCAGCCCCCCTGGTCGACCGCCACGTCCACGATCACGGCCCCCCTCTTCATGGTGCCGACCATCCCGCGGCTCACCAATCGCGGCGCCGAGGCGCCGGGGATGAGGACGGCCCCGATCAGAAGATCGGCGCGGCGCGCCGACTCGGCGACATACGCGCCGGTCGAGTAGATGGTCACGACCTGGCTGCGGAAGATCTCGTCCAGGTAGCGCAGCCGCGGCAACGACCGGTCGATAATGGTCACTCGCGCCCCGAGGCCAATCGCCATCATCGCCGCGTTGATGCCGACCGTCCCGCCACCCAGGATGACCACGTCGCCCGGCGGGACGCCGGGCACGCCGCCCGGCAGGATGCCGCGGCCCCCGAGCGTCTTCTGGAGATAAAAGGCGCCGACCTGGATCGACATCCGGCCGGCGACCTCGCTCATCGGCGTCAGGAGGGGCAGGCCGCCGCCGTCGTCGGTGATGGTCTCGTAGGCGATGGCGGTGATGCCGGAGTCGAGCAGGGCGCGGGTCAGCGGGGGCTGGGGAGCGAGGTGCAGGAAGGTGAACAGGATCTGCCCGCGCCGGAGCATCGGCATCTCCT
Organism: Acidobacteriota bacterium; assembly: GCA_036826235.1. Lineage (GTDB taxonomy): Bacteria > Acidobacteriota > Polarisedimenticolia > Gp22-AA2 > Gp22-AA2 > Gp22-AA3. The sequence continues at coordinate 8,918 of DAISWT010000085.1, forward strand.
GATCCTGGGGCTCCTTCACCTTGAGAATCAGATCGGCGCGCCGGAAGACGGCGGCGGCGTCCGTCACGATCACCGCCCCGGCCGCCTCGTAGGCGGCGTTCTCGATGCCGCTTCCGAGACCGGCGCCGTCCTGCACCAGCACCGTGTGCCCGGCCTGCACGAGCGCGTGCACCCCGGCGGGCACCATGCTGACGCGGTACTCGTGGTCCTTGATTTCCTTCGGTACCCCGACCTGCATCCTGAAGCCTCGACCGGCCCGCTGGACCAGCCGCCCCCGCTCAGTTGTTGTCCATCTGGGCCTTCTGAAGCTTGCCGGAGTAATCCACGTAGACCGTCTTCCATTCGGAGAAGATGTCGATCGCGGTGTGCGCCGCCCCCTCGCGGTGGCCATTGCCGCTCTTCTTCAGTCCTCCGAACGGCAGGTGGGTCTCGGCGCCGATCGTGGATGAGTTCACGTAGGTGATCCCGGTCTCGAGGTCGCGCATCGCCGCGAACGCCTTGTTCACGTCCTGA
>DAISWT010000086.1:0-9376 GCA_036826235.1 Acidobacteriota bacterium
CGATCCCCTGGAACGAGACGTACAACTCGTGGAGAGCGTCCCCCACCTCGAGAATCTTGTCGACCACCGGGGGAGTCAGGAAGTGGCCGTTGGAGGTGACCACGACCTTGCAGTCGGGGATCGTCTCGCTGATGTAGCGGATCTTGTCGAACAGGTCGCGATCCATCAGCGGCTCGTTCATCAGGTAGGGGCTGATGCGGCGCACGCGGTGCTCGGCAGCCTCGTCGATAATCCGCCGGAACAGCTCGGGCGTCATCTTTCCCTTGGGCTGCGATTCGTACGTCGCGCCGTAAGGGCAGAAGATGCAATCGGCGTTGCAGCCGGTGAAGGTCTGGATCTGGATCGTCCTGGGAAAATCGGGAATCGGGCGGCGTGTCAGCCGGTTCTTCACGCGGACCCAGGGAGAGTCGCCGGGCCGGTCCATATAGTAGGTGTTGATCTTTACAGCGCTCATCCATGTTCCCCGTGTGAGCCTGCCCGGGAAGGCCCTTCGATCGACCGGTAGACTTCCAGGGTCCGCTCGACCATCCGGTCCGTGGTGAACTCCAGGACCCTGTGCCGCGCCGCCGCGGAATACCGCGCCCTTAATGGCGCGTCCCGGGCGAGGATGACCATCGCCCGCGCCAGACCGGGAGCGTCCCCGGGCGGGACGAGGAGGCCGTGGCGGGCATCTTCCACAATCTCCTCGATCCCGTCAAGCGCCGTCGCGACGACCGGCGTCCCCGCCGCCATCGCTTCCTTCAGGACGGCCGGCGAACCCTCTCCCGAAGTCGAGGGCAGGACGAAGAGATCGAGCCCGGCGTAGACGTCGGGCATGTCCTCGCGGAACCCGGTGAAAACGAGGCGGTCACCCAGCCCGAGCCGATCCGCCGCCCCCTTCAAACGCTCGTCTCCCTCGCCGCGGCCGATCACTACGAAGCGCGCCGAGGGCATCTCGGCGGCGGACGCGGCGACCGCTGCCAGGAAGACGTCGAAGCCTTTGTGGGCCGCCAAGTGTCCGGCGGCCCCGACCAGGAAGGCGGACTCGGCCGTCTCCCCCAGGATCGGTCGAAGCGTGGCGCGAAACCGCCGGCGGTCGCCGCGCGCGAACGGCTCCGGATCGACTCCGGAATGCACCGTGACGACCCTGCCGGGGTCGAGACCCTGCCGGATCAGCAGCCTGCGAATCGCCTCCGAAACCGCGATCACGCGGTCGACACGAAAACCGTACTTGACGCGGCCGAGCAGGGGGCTCCGCAGCGGAAAGGAAAGCCGGCGTGCCGCCACGCTCGCCGGGCGGCGGCGGAACAGGAGTGTCGCCAGCGTTCCGAGGGTCACGGCGTGGGCGGTGTGGCTGTGGATGAGATCGACGCCCTCGTCGCGGACGATCCGGGCCAGGCGCCGCGCCGCGGCGAGATCGAACTCGCCGCGCGCCGGAAGGGGGACCACCTCGACACCCGCGGCGGCCGACCGCTTCGCGAGCTCCCCGTCCGGCGGCCCCGCGATCACGCAACGGTGGCCGCGGTCCCTCAGGCCCCGCGCCAGCCGCAGGGTCTGCGCCTCTCCGCCCCGCCACCCCGCTTCCGTGTTCAAGTGGAGGACTGTCCTGGTCCTCACCGGGGCTGCGCGGACTCATCGTGACGGCCGGCTCGGGCCGCCGCGGACGCGGGCCGCGGGGGCCTCTCCTCGTCGACCATCCGCCCGATCTGCTCGCGCGCCAGCGCACCCCCGGCCTCGACCTGCGCGGGCACCCGGGCGGCTCCCTCCAGCACGCGCATCTCCCACAGACGCGCGTACTTGAGATAGACGGTGAAGGCGCCGAGCATCGACAGCACCAGACCGTGCAGGCCGTCGAGGCATCCCCGACGCACGACATACATCTTGAAAAAGCGCGTCACGGGACGGCCGAAGATCTCCAGCGCCCCCGCCCTCCTGCCTTCCTTGTACAGCTGCGCCGCACCCCACTCGCTGTAGAGCTGGAGCTTCCTCCAGTACTGCCCGAAGGAGCGGAACGAGTGGTGCTCGAGCGGGTGCGTCAGGACCGGCAGCGGCCCGGGCAGCTCGATCTCGGCGTGCACTTCGCGGTCCTGGTACCGGGCGAGGTCCCGCCGGAACAGCCGGATCACCCTGTCGGTTCCCCAGCCGCAGTGCCGGATGCGCCGTCCCAGAAAGTGATTGTCGCGGAGGATCCAGTAGCCGTCGTGCCGCGGAGTGGACGCGAGCAGGCCGAGGATCTCATCGCGCAGCCCGGGGGTGACGCGCTCGTCCGAGTCGACCAGGAGGACCCACTCGTGCGACGCCTGCGGGATGGCCCAGTTCTTCTGCCGGGCGGAGTAGACGTACTCGTGCTGCAGGACGCGGGCGCCCGCGTCGCGTGCGATCGACAAGGTCGCGTCGGTCGAGTAGGAATCGACCACCAGGATCTCATCCGCGAAGCGCACCGATTGGAGGCAGTCTCGGATCGTGGCTTCCTCGTTGAAAGTTGGGACGATCACCGTGAGCCGCGGCCGTTGTGCGTTCATCCTTTGGACTCCTTGCGGTTCTCCTTGTGCTGGTCCCGATCGAACTGCGCCAGGAGATCCTTGGCCTTGCTGGCCAGGGGGCTGCCGGGCTGGTCCTGGAACAGGCGGCTGAAGAACTCCTCCGCCTCTGGTCGGTTGCCCACGTTCAGGAGGCACTTGCCGATGTCAAACAGCACCTGGCCGGTCCCGGCGTACTGCGGGTAGTGATCCAGGACGGCACGGTAGCGATCGATCGCGGCGTTGTATTTCTTGCGCTTCTGATAGAAGCGCCCCACGAGACGCTCGTGCTCCGCCAGACGGTCGTAGCATTCCAGGACCTTCTTCTTCCCCTGGGCGACGTAGGGACTCGTCGGGTAGACCGATTCGACCTTCTGGAACTCCTGGATCGCCTGTCGCGTCAAGGCCTGATCACGGTCCGGCGACAGCGCCTGCTCGAACAGCGACATGCCGACCATGAACTGGGCGCGATCGGCGCTCTCGTGATTCGGGTAGTAGGTCAGGAACGTCCGGTACTGGTTCAGGGCCTCCGAATAATTGAGCTGCCCGCCGTCCCTGAAAAAGGCGTCGGCGATCGCCAGCTGGATCTTCGGCAGAAGCTCGCGGTCGTCCGGGGGGATGCGCGGCACGGCCTCCTGCAGCATCGTGCGCGCGGTGTAATACCTCTTCCTGGCAATCTTCTGCATCGCCATGTCGTAGATCTGCTGGGGCGGCAGGAGCGGCTCCTTCGTCTTGTGCTTGGCGGCGCAGCCCGACGACACCGTGACCAGGACCGCCAGCACCACAGAGACGAGCGCGCGCCCGGTGGCGGTCGTCATCGCGGGAGATCTCAAACCAGCAGCTCCCGGATCCTGGCGGGCAGCCGGCGGGGACGCCCGGTGCGATCGACCGCGGCGTGGCGTGTGCTGCCGGTCGCAACGAGGAGTCCACCCGGTTCCGAGTCGATGCGGTACGTGAACGCGACGCGCACCGCGGTCGCGCCCTCGATCTGCGTGTGGACGCGCAGGAAATCGTCGTAGCGCGCCGGGGCGCGATAGGCGCATGTGGCCTCGATGACCGGCAGGAAGATCCCCTCGTCCTCCAGACGGCCGTAGTCGACGCCCCGCGCGCGCAGCAGCTCGGTCCGCCCGATCTCGAACCAGATGAAATGATTGGCGTGGTGCGCGACCCCCATTCGGTCGACCTCGGGATACCGCACCCTGACCTGGACGACACCGCCGCCGCTCACGTCGTCCCCTCACCCGCGGCGCCGCGCCCCTGCGAGGAGCGCGGCGAGGGCGCGCGCCCGCGCCCGGGGGTCGCGGCCGTCGAACACCGCGGAGCCGGCGACCAGGATCCCGGCGCCGGCCTCCAACGCCTGGACGATGTTATCCGGCCCGACGCCCCCGTCGACCTCGATCGCCGCCCTGGCACCGGTCTCCTCGATGCGCTTCCTGAGCGCCGCGACCTTGGACAGGACCGCCGGGATGAAGCGCTGACCCCCGAAGCCGGGGTTCACTGACATCAACAGGACATAGTCGAGATCCGGAAGGATCTCCTCGAGGACGCCGATCGGAGTCGCGGGGTTCAGGGCGACGCCGGCCGCGGCGCCGCAGTCGTGGATGAACCGGACCGTCCGGTGCAGGTGCGGCACGACCTCCTGGTGCACCGAGATGAGGTCCGCGCCCGCCTGCACGAAGCGCTCGATGTAACGATCCGGCTCTTCGATCATCAGATGGACGTCGAGCGGCAGTTCCGTCGCCCGGTTGACCGCCTCCACCACCGGTGGGCCCATGCTCAGATTGGGAACAAAGTGGCCATCCATCACGTCAAGGTGGAACAGCCGTGCGCCTCCCTCCTCGGCCGCAGCCACCTCGTGTGTCAGACGGCCGAAGTCCGCCGCCAGGATCGAAGGCGCGAGCGCGGGAGTTTCCGGCAGGCGGCTCGCCGCAGGCGAAGGTTCTCCTCTCTTCTGCTTCGGAGGGCTAGCCACCCTCCCGCCCCCCGCCGGCGACGGTCAGGGTCACGAGATCCCCGGTGCGCACCGGGTATCCGTAGTCCGGATCCTGCGCCACGACGGTCCCGGGCGGCGCGGCGCGTGACGCGTCCCGCTTCAAGGGCGCCACGCGCAGGCCGGCACGCTGCAGGAAGGCCAGCACCTCGGTCTCGCCGCGGCCGACGACCTGCGGCATGACGTAGATACGCGGCGCGGTGCCCCGGCTGACGAGCAGGGCGATCTTCGCGTCGCGCAGTCCGGCACCCTCCGGCAGGGGATCCTGGGCGATCACCATGTTCTCCTCCACCTTGCGACTGTAGACATACACCTGGTCGCCGAGCTTCATCCCCTGCTGCTGCAGAGTGATCTGCGCCTTGCGCGCCGCGCCCCCACGCAGCTCGGGGATTGAGCTGACCTTGTCCCCCAGACTCACCACGACCTTGACCTTGCGATCGAGCTTGATCGATGATCCGGGAGGCGGGTCCTGCGCGAGGATGCGGCCGGTCTCGACCTGCTCGTCGTTTCGACGTGCCGCCTCCTCCAGGAGCAGGCCGTTCTTCTTGAGGATCGCCGAGGCTTCCTCGATGCTGAGGCCGGACAGATTGGGCACCTGCACGTCCCGGCCCGATACCGACCGCCTGACCGTGAGATAGGCGCTGAGAGCGGCGATGACGGCCAGGAGTCCCGCGAAGACGGCGATCCGGACCGCCAGAAGTGCGCGGCGCCGCAACTGATCTCTCTGAAAATCGTTGAGGATACGGGCCTCCGCGCGACAACCGGAGGGCATGGTAGCACAGCGATCAGGCAACGCCCAAGCGGCCTTCGAGTCACCGCATCTCCAGGACCGCGGCGAAGAAGCCGTCGACATCGTCGCGGTGCGGGAGGGTGACCAGACACCCCTGATCGTCCACCAGGGAGTGAAGCCCCGGCGGCAGGAGGGTCCGGGCGTCCAGGAGACGCAGGTCGGTCCGGCGCTCGACGAGGGCCATGACCCGCCGGGGGCCCTCTTCCGGCTCGAGACTGCACACCGAGTAGACCAGCCGCCCGCCGCTCGTCAACAGGTCCGCCGCAGCGAAAAGCGCCTGCTCCTGCATCCCGGCCGACAAAGCGATGTCCTCCTCGCTCCGCCTCCAGCGGATCTCCGGGTGGCGCCTGATCACCCCCGTTCCGGAGCACGGAGCGTCGAGCAGCACGCGAGCGAACTGAGCGCCGATCGCGGGCCGTTGCATGTCCGAGACCACTCTCAGGATCCCGGTGGCCCGCATCCGCCGCGCGTTGTCGTCGAGGAGACGCAGGCGCGTGACCGAGATGTCGGCGGCGACGATCCGCGCGCCGGGCCGTAGCATCTCGGCGGTCGCCAGCAGCTTGCCGCCAGGCGCGGCGCACAGATCGAGCAGGCCGGCCTCGGGATCGATCGGAAAGAGCAGCCGGGGCACGATTTGGGCGGCCTCGTCCTGGATGTAGATCATCCCTTCACGGAACAGCCGGGTTCGCTGCGGCGCCCCGCGCACGACCCTCAGAGCACCGGGGAGGACGGGTGAGGGCAGCGTCTCGATCCCCTCCTGACGCAGCGCTCGCGCCACGGTCTCGCCGTCACCTGCACCGCGCGCCACGCGCAGCACCAGCGGAGCCGGCCGGTTGCAGGTGACCAGCAACTCCTCGCAGCCCGCGCGGCCGAAGCGCGCCAGGAAGCGCGCGACCAGGAAGCGCGGATAGGAATACTTCTCAGCCAGGAAGGCCACCGGATCGAGCGACTCGTCGGGGAGCAGCGATGCGGGATTCCGCCCGTCGTCGAGAGAACGGCAGGCGCTCCGCAGGACGGCGTTGGCGAACGCGGCGGCGCCACGACCCCGGTGAGCCCGCACCAGGGCGACCGCTTCGTTCACCGCCGCCGCGCGCGGCACGCGTGTCAGGAAGAGGACCTGGTAGAGGCCCAGGCGCGTGGCGATCAAGACCGCCGGGTCTATTTCGTGCAGCGGTCTTCGCGAGGACCTCTCGATCAGCCGATCGAGCACGCGCCGCTGCCGCAGCACTCCGTAGACCAGCGTGGTGGCCAGGTGCCGCTCGCGCTCGTCCGGCGTCTCGATCTCCGACAGGAGAGCGTTGCTGCTGCCGCCCTTGAGCTCGACCGCCTCGAGAACGGAGAAAGCCGCGGCGCGCCCGTCCGGCCAGCCGCGCTCGACCGGCGTGTGCCGCCCGGGGCCGGGCCGCGTTTCAGCCCGAGGACGTCTGGGCAAAGATCTCACCGACGCGGATCAGCCGGCCGTTCAACGCCTCGCGCGCCGTCATCACCCTGCGTCCGGGGAACTGGATCCGCAGCAGGTTCAGGCGGCTGTCCCCCTGGCACTGCACGATGATCGCCTCCGCTCCGGCGATGACCTGCCCCGGCGCGGGCCGGGGCGCGCTCATGCTCACCGGCTCGAAGCCGACCTCCGCGCCGTGGATGGTGACTCTCTGCCCGCGGAGGCAGGTCGCGGCGAGGGGCCACGGGTGGCAGCCGCGCACCTGGTTGGCGATCTCCTGTGCATTGCGCGACCAGTCGATGCGCCCGTCCTGGCGCGTCAGGGACGGCGCCCGGGTCGCCTCGCTCGGGTTCTGACGCTTCGGCTCAATCGCCCCGCGCGCCAGCAGATCCAGAGTCTCCAGGAGAACCTCGGCGCCGAGTTCAGCGAGCCGGCGGGTGAGCTCTCCGGCCGTCTCGGTCAGCCCGATGGCGCATTCCCGCTGCAGCAGGATGTCGCCTGTGTCGAGCCCGCGGTCCATTCTCATGGTCGTCACACCTGTGACCTTCTCGCCGGCCATGATGGCCCGGGCGACCGGCGCGGCGCCCCGGTACTTCGGGAGGAGCGAGGCGTGCACGTTGATGCACCAGCGGGGCGGCAGATCCAGGAGCTCGGGAGGCAGGATTTGCCCGTAGGCGACAACCACCAGCGCCTCGGGAGCGATCGCCTCCAGCCGTTCGATCAGGGCCGGGTCCTTCGCCGACTCGGGCGTCAGGACGGGGATCCCGGCGTGCTGGGCAGCGGCCTTGACGGGAGAGGGCTCGGGAGGTCCGGCCCGGTGCCGGCGGGGCCGGTCCGGCTGCGTCACAGCCGCCGCAAGGTCATGGCCGGCGCGCTGCAGGAGACGCAACGATGACACGGCAAAGTCCGGGGTCCCCATGAAGACGATTCGCATGGTCCTCACTCCGCGCGAGGAGGGTGTCCCTCGGGGGCGATCTCAGGCGGGGACGAGGTCCCAGTCCCCCGCGTGCATTCGCTTTTGAACCTTTCTCTTGATCAGCCGGCGCTTCAGGGGACTGAGGTGCTCGATGAACAGCCGGCCGTGCAGATGATCGATCTCGTGGTTGAAGGCGCGGGCCATCAGGTCGCGACCCTCCAGCACCCGCCTCTTGCCCTCCAGGTCCATCGCCTCGATCACGGTTCGCTCCGGGCGGGACACCCTTTCGGTGAATCCGGGAAGGCTCAAACAGCCCTCGTCCTCCAGGTAGCCGCCGGAGGACTCGATGACCCTGGGGTTGATCAGAACGAGGGTTTCGCCGGACTTCTCCCCGGCGCTCAAGTCCACCACGGCCACCTGCAAAGCGACCCCGACCTGATTGGCCGCGAGCCCGACGCCCGGGGCGGCATGCATGGTCTCGATCATGTCGCGCACCAGCCGTTCGATGTCGGGAGTGATCTCGCGCACCGGTTCCGAGTCGACTGCGAGAACCTCGTGCGGATAGCGGAGGATCGGCAGGATCGCCATTCGGCCGTTTGATTTACCACACGGCTGGAAGGGCGTCAAGAAAAGGCCGCCCGGGGGAATCGGCGCGGCGATGATCCAGACTTACCGCGAATCAGTGACGGTGCCCTTCGTTCCCGTGCTCCTTTGGAGGTTGCGGGCGCGGAGCGGCAGGCTTGGGCTCGGGCCTCCGCGGAGGTTGAGGGGCCGCGGCCGGCGGACGTGTCATCGGTTGTCCGTGGGGCGGCTCCACGCGTCCCCGGCCGCGATCGCCTCGCACCCCGTCGAAGAGGCGTTCAATCATCTGGTCGGACCGCGGAGCGGGGCGACGCGTTTCGGGTTGAGCGGGTTCGCTTCGTGGAGCGACGATCGACCCAGGCTGCTGCCTCCTGTCGGTGCGGCGCGGCGTCTGGGTTGCGCCGACCGGCGGCCGGGCCGGCTCATGGGGCCGCTCGAAGACGCCGCCGCGGGACCGATCCGGCCCGGCGGGGGAATTTCGGGCGCGACCCTGCGGCCCACCGACGATTGCCGGCGACCTGTCGGGTCGAGGGAGGGGTCGTGACATCGGCCCCTGTGGCACCGGTCGCGTCTGATCGGCGGGCGGCGCCGACCGACCATTGGGCCGGCCACGCGGCGCCCGCGGCTGGGCCTGCGCCGATCCGGCGGGGGTGGCGCGGCGGTTACGCGCTTCGCTGGCCCTCTCCTGGCTTCGGAACGGCACCGGTCGGTTGTCGCGATCGAAAGCGACCGGCAGAGGGGCGCGATTGGCGCGGACGGTCTCCACCAGCCGGGCGCCGCGATCGGGTTTCGCGGAGATGTCCTTCGGGTCAAAGCGCGGCAGCTTCGAGCTGATCACCACCTCGGTGCCGCGCGGCAGGCGGTCAGGGCGCAGCACTGGGCGCCGGGCGCCTGGATCGGCGAACCGGTCAACCGAAACGAAGCGCCAGCCGCGTGGCTCGAGGCGGTTCACGTTGACGTTGACCGCGTTGACGATGGTCACGTCATGGAAGACCGGACGGTTGTAATAATTGAGCGGACACCAGCCGATGTAGGACGGCCCGACCGCGAAGCTGACCCACGCACCGCTCCATATCCTGCCGGGAATCCAGCACCAGCCGACATCCACCACGAAATCCCAGCGGCCGAAGTGATAGGGCGCCCAGCCCCAGGGGTCATAGGA